>NZ_BACT01000860.1:0-16904 GCF_000333255.1 Methylobacterium sp. B1
CTCCCGGGTCAGCGCGTATTCGGCCTCGATCATCGAGAAGATCCGGTCCCGGATCGCCGCATCCGGGACGAGGCCCGCATAGGCGCGGGCGATGTCGAGATCGACCATCATCAGCGTCTTCTCGACCTCGTCGAGGACGAGGCGCAGGATGCGGGATTCGTTGAACAGCCGCTTGAGGGTCGCCTCGCCGTCGCGGCCGCGCACGTCGATGAAGCTCGCGAGCCCGGACCCGACCCCGTACCAGCCGGTGATCACGTGCCGGTTCTGCGACCACGCGAACACCCAGGGGATCGCCCGCAGGTCCGAGAGCGAGCGGGCGCCGAACCGGCGGGCCGGCCGCGAGCCGATGTTGAGGAGCGCGATCTCGTCCAGCGGGCTCGCGGCCTGGAAGTAATCGACGAGGCCGTCGGTCTGGAGCAGCTGGACGTAGGCCGCCCGGGACGCGCCGGCCAGCGCCTCCAGGGCGTCGTCGTGGCCGGGGCCCGCCCGCTCGCCGTCGCCGGCGAGCGCGTGCTCGAACACCGAGGCGGCGAGCAGCTCCATCTGGTAGGCGGCGGTGCCGCGGTTGGCGTACTTGAACGAGACGACCTCGCCCTGCTCGGTGGTGCGGAACCGGCCGCGGATCGAGCCCGGCGGCTGGGCCATGATGCCGCGATGGGTCGGCACGCCGCCGCGGCTCACCGAGCCGCCGCGCCCGTGGAAGAAGGCGATGCCGACACCGAGTTCCTCGCCGAGCCGGGTCAGCTTGCTCTGCGCCTTGTAGAGCTCCCAATTGGCGGCGACGAAGCCGCCGTCCTTGTTGGAGTCGGAATAGCCGATCATGACCTCCTGGACCCCGCCCTGCCAGCGGGTGGAGCGGCGCACCACCGGCACGCCGAGCAGCGCCCGCATGATCGCCGGGGCGGCACGCAGGTCGTCGATGGTCTCGAACAGGGGCACGATCGGCAGCGGGCAGATCTCCGTCCCGGCCGCGTCGAGGAACACCCCCGCCTCCTTGGCCAGCAGGTAGGCGCCGAGGACGTCCTCCACCGAGCGGGTCATCGACAGCACGAAGGCGCCGAACGCCTCCCGGTCGAGGGCCTCGCGCATCTCGGCGACGAGGGCGAAGGTGGCGAGGGTCTCCCGGGCGGCGTCGGGCAGGTCCTCGAAGGACCGCTCGGGATCACGGGGCCGGGCGAGTTCGGTATCGAGCCACTGGCGCCACGCGGTCGAACCGAGGGCCGGCGGCTCGCCGTCGCCGTTGCGCTGGCGCCAGAGGGCATGGAGCGTGTCGGTGGTCCGCGTGGTGTTCTCGCGCAGGTCGAGCCGGACCGTCGAGAAGCGGAAGATCTCCACCATGCGCCGGACAGGGCGGACGAGATCCCGCGCCAGCGCCCCGCACTTGGCCTCCGTCAGGCCGCGCTCCAGCGTGCGCAGGTCCTCGATCAAGCCGTCCGCGCTGGCGTAGTCGGGACCGGACGGGTGCTCACCTTCGTTGCGGGCGATCGTCGCCTCGATCTTGCGCAGGACGCAGGAGAGATACTGGCGATAAGGCTCGCCCGGGTTGCGCCGGGTGATGGCGCGGGCCTGGCCGCTCTCGGCGAGCTGCCGTTCGAGTTCCGCGTGAAAGCTTTCGGGCAGCGGCAGCGAGCGCTCGGTGAGCGAGAGGGTCCGGCCCAGTTCCCGCACGCCGTCGCGGTAGCGGGTGAGCGAGGCCAGGGCGTTGCGGTGCAGGGTCTGCCGGGTGACCGCGGCCGTGACGTAGGGGTTGCCGTCCCGGTCGCCGCCGATCCAGGAGCCGAACTGGAAGAACGGCGGCACCTTGAAGTCCGTGCCCGGATAGGTCTCGGCGAGGGCCTCGTGCAGGGTCTCCAGGGTCTCGGGCAGCATCTCGAACAGGGTCTCGTCGAAGAAGTGCAGCCCCCAGGCCACTTCCCGCTCGACCGTCGCCTTCTCCAGGTGCAGCTCGCCCGTCATCCAGACCAGCTCGATCTGGTCGCGGAGCTCGTTCATGAGCCCGTTGCGCTCACGATCGGTCCAGCGCGGCATCTCCAGCTCGCGCAGCACGAGGTAGATCCGGCGGAACTTCTCCAGCACCGTCACGCGCTTGCCCTCGGTGGGGTGCGCGGTGAGCGTCGGGCGGATGCGCAGGTCGCTGAGCAGCGCCTGGATCTTCTCCGGGGGCACGCCCTGCCGGCGGGCATCCGCGAAGACCTTGGCGAAGGAGCCGCTGAGCGCGGCACGGCCTTCCGTGCGCTCCACGTGCCGGCGGCGGCGCATCGCGGCGTTCTGCTCGGCGATGGAGATCAGCTGGAACCAGATGCCCTGCACCTGCAGCGCGCGCGCCAGCATCTGCGGCGAGAAGCGCGAGATGTCGGCCGTGCCGTGCAGGACCGCCTCGAGGTCGGGATCGTGCCGGCGGGCGACATCGAGCAGCGCCTGGAACAGGATGTCCAGCGCCTGCTCGGCCGAGGTGCCGACGATCACCGGCGGCGCGAAGGCTGTCGCGTCGACGAGACCTGGATGTGCGTGAAGGGTGCGGGTCATGAGGCCACCTCGTGGCGCGCGGTTTTCTTGGAGGATGTTCAGCGCGAAGCGTCGTCACCGCCGGCTCGGGAGGTACGCGCATCGGCCGGTGCCCAGCGCGACGAGCCCCCTCTCCCGTGCGGGAGAGGGTCGGGGTGAGGGACGCGATGGTTCAGGATCGAGCGCGCCGGCGGTACGCCGATGGACCGCGCCTTCTCCGGAAGGATCCGATCCCTCACCCTGTCCCTCTCCCGCACGGGAGGGGGGACCCACGCCGCATTCTGAGACTGTGCGGCAGGCTGGCTGCGGCTACGCCGCCCGGGCCAGCACGTCGGCCACCGTCTGGCCGAAGGAACCCGGATCGGGCGCCACGGTGAGGCCGTAGGAGCGCATGATCTCGGCCTTCTCGGCGGCGCTGTCGCCAGCAGCCGAGATGATCGCCCCCGCATGGCCCATGCGGCGGCCCTTCGGCGCCGTGAGCCCCGCCACGAAGCCGATCACCGGCTTCGACATGTTCTCGCGGATCCAGGCCGACGCCTCGGCCTCCTGCGGCCCGCCGATCTCGCCGATCATCAGCACCGCGTCGGTGTCCGGATCGGTCTCGAACAGGGCGAGGTGGTCGAGGAAGGACGAGCCGTTGATCGGATCGCCGCCGATCCCCACCGAGGTGGAGATGCCGAGCCCGAGCTCCTTGAGCTGCGAGGCCGCCTCGTAGCCGAGCGTCCCCGAGCGGGAGATCACCCCGACATTGCCCGGGAGATAGATGTGACCGGGCATGATGCCGAGCATCGCCTTGCCGGGGGAGATGATGCCGGCACAGTTCGGGCCGACCACCATCGTGCGGCGATCCCGCGGATAGCGCATCAGGTAGCGCTTCACCCGCATCATGTCCTGGGCCGGGATGCCGTCCGTGATCGAGCAGACCAGCCGCAGGCCGGCATCGGCCGCCTCCATGATGGCGTCGGCCGCGAAGGGGGGCGCCACGAAGGTGATGGACGTGGTGGCGCCGGTCGCCGCCACCGCCTCCTTGACGGTGTTGAACACTGGCAGGCCGAGATGGGTGCGGCCGCCCTTGCCCGGGGTGACGCCGCCGACGACGTTCGTGCCGTAATCCAGCATCTCCTTGGCGTGGAAGGTGCCCTTGTCGCCCGTGATGCCCTGGACGATGATCGGGGTGGTCTCGTCGATGAGGATGCTCATGGCGCGGTCTCCCCTTCAGTGCTGCGTCTTGGCGGTGGCGCAGGCGTCGACCGCCTTCTTGGCCGCCTCCGACAGGGTGTCGGCGGTGATCAGGTCGAGGCCGCTCTCGGCCAGGATCTTCTTGCCCGCCTCCACATTCGTACCGGCGAGCCGGACCACCAGCGGCACGTCGATCTTCACTTCGCGCGCCGCCTGGACGACACCCTCGGCGACCCAGTCGCAGCGGTTGATGCCGGCGAAGATGTTGACGAGGATCGCCTTCACGTTGCGGTCCGACAGGACCAGCCGGAAGGCCGTGGCCACCCGCTCGGGCGAGGCGCCGCCGCCGACATCCAGGAAGTTCGCCGGCTCGCCGCCCGCGTGCTTGATCATGTCCATGGTGGCCATGGCCAGCCCGGCGCCGTTGACGATGCAGCCGATCTCGCCCTCGAGGCCGATGTAGCTGAGGTTGTGCTCGGCGGCCTGCGCCTCGCGGGGATCGCCCTGCGAGGGGTCGTGCATGTCGGCGATGCCCGGCCGGCGGAACATCGCGTTGTCGTCGAAGGACATCTTGGCATCGAGCGCGAGCACCCGGTCGTCCTTGGTGACGACCAGCGGATTGATCTCCAGCATCGTGCCGTCGCAGTCGCGGAACGCCCGATAGGCGTTCATGATCGTCTTCACCGCGGCCGAGACCTGCTTGATGTTGAGACCGAGCTGGAAGGCGATCTCCCGGGCCTGGAACTGCTGCAGGCCCACCGCCGGCTCGACCACCACCTGGATCAGGGCGTCGGGCTCGTTCGCGGCGATCTCCTCGATGTCCATGCCACCGCGCTGGCTGGCGATGACGCGCACGCGCTCGGCCTTCCGGTCCAGCACGTAGCCGAGGTAGAGCTCACGCTCGAACGGGTCGGCGGTCTCGACGTAGACCCGCTGGACCGGCTTACCCTCGGGGCCGGTCTGGTGGGTGACGAGGCGCTTGCCGAGGAGATCCTTGGCGGCGTCGCGGACCTCGTTATAGGTCCGGCAGAGCTTGATGCCGCCGGCCTTTCCGCGGGCACCCGCGTGGATCTGCGCCTTCACGGCCCAGAAGGATCCGCCCAATTCCGTAGCCGCGTAGACCGCCTGATCCGGGCTGAACGCGATCGCGCCCTTCGGGACGGCCACGCCGAAGCTCGCAAGCAGCTCCTTGGCCTGATACTCGTGGACGTCCATTCGGCGCCTCCTCCGCGGTTCGTTGCCGCCGTTGATGCCCTTCACTTTAGTTGAGTCGAAGGAATAAGCCCGTCAAATTTTTTGATCTCGGGCTTGACGACGACTTTTTCGCGGTCGCAGCACGGATCGTATTCGATGCTGCGCTGCGGCATACTCAAAAACAACGAGGCCGGGGCATGATGCACCCGGCCTCGACTGTCGATGGTTTGCCGGCGCCAGGATCAAGCGCCGCGGGCGTCAGTTCACTTTGGTCTTCACCACCTCGTAGACCTTCTCGGTCAAGGCTCCGGCCCCGGCCAGAAGGTCTTCGAGTTCCTTCAGCCGCTCGTCGGCGAAGTCCCGGTCCTCGAGACCCTTCGCGTTCACGTAGACGTTGAGCGCTGCGCTGCGCAGTCCGGCATAGGCGGAGAGCACGGCCACGCCGGCATCTGACACGACGTTGAGGTTGCCCTTGTCGGCGGTGATCGCCGCGAGGTCGATCACCGCGCGGCACGCCCGGCAGCAGGCGAGCGGCACGTCGCAGGCCGTCTTGAGGGCCGCCTGGATTTTCTCCGCGCGGGCCGCCTTCTCGTCGTCGGTGGCCTTGGGCAGGCCGTAGGCCCCCATCACGGCGTCGAAGGCCTGGACGTCCTCCCCGATCATGCCGGTGAGCACAACCCGCAGTCCCTCGGACTTGGCCAGGACTTCCTTCAGCTCGGCCTCGACCTCGACATACTTCTTCTTGCCGATGGTGAGGTTGCAGACCATCGACACCAGAGCCGCGCCCATGGCGCCGGAGATCGCCGCCGCGCCGCCACCGCCGGGGGTCGGGGCGGCGCTGGCGAGTTCCGTCAGGAAGGTCTGGATGGACGCGTTTTCCGGCGCCTGCTGCGTGTCCGACATGGGCGTCCCTCCCGTCAGGCCATCGACTTGGCGAGCGAATAAATCTCCTCGGCGTCGAGCACCTTGTCGGTGCTCTCGAAGAGCTGGCCCACGCAGGCCCGGTGCAGCTTGAGCTTCAACCCGCCGATGCCCAGCGCGCCGAAGGCCTGCTTGCCGTTGCGCTCCTTGCCCTTGTCCATCACGTCGATGCCGCCGATGCCCGTCGGGGGCTGGGCGTTGTAGTCGGCGACGAACTCGATGGACGATTCCTGCGCCCAGGCGGATTCGGGCAGCAGCTCGACGCCGATGGCGCCGGCCGTGAACACGAGGTTCGTGCCCTTCACGAGGGCCACGCGGGACGCCTCGTCGGGGGTGGCGGCGGCCTTCACGTTGACCTTGAAGCGCTTGTTGATCTGGTCCGCGGCAGCCTGGGTCTTGTCGAGGGCGCGGCCCGCGATGGTGACCTCGGCGCCCTCGCCGGCGAGCAGCGCGGCCGAGCGCATGCCGACCGGGCCGGTGCCGGCCAGCACGACGGCCTTCTTGCCCTGGAGCGAGCCTGCGGCCTTCGCCACCAGCGCGACGCCCGCGGCGGCCGTGGTGTTGGAGCCGTTGGAATCGAGCATGACCGAGACGCGGAACGGGCCGAAGAACCGCTTCTTGACCGCGGTGAACAGCTCCTCGCCGGCCGCCATGCTGCCGCCGCCGACGAAGATCGCCGTCGACTTCTTCTCGGAACCGCCACGGGTGTAGATCGTGCCGTCGACCAGAGCGCCGACATTGTCGGGGGTTACGCCGCCGTAGCCGGCGATGTGGTCGGCGCCGCCGTCGTAGCCGACGACCGTGTCGAACACGTTCGGCACGGCATCGGTGTCGAACAGGAACAGCAGCTTCTTCGTCACGATTCAGACCTTTCTGTCGCGCCCTGCGGCGCTATCGTCTTGTTTTCAAAGGGCGGTCGCAGCGCGCGACCCATCCGCGTCATCGTGCGCCCGAGCTTTCAGATGGCATAGCGGGCGAGGCGCGGGCCCCCTCTCCCGTGCGGGAGAGGGACAGGGTGAGGGGCGTGCCTCATCCGGAGAGTTCTCCTCCCTCACCCCAACCCTCTCCCGCACGGGAGAGGGGGCCTGTCGTGCCTACTCGACCACGTTCTGCGGCTTGCCCGCCACGAACGCCTCGACGTTGTCGACGAGCTGGTCGGCCAGGATCTGCATCGCCTCCTTGCTCGCCCAGGCGACGTGCGGCGTGACGATCAGGTTCGGCAGGTCGGCCTCGCACAGGATGTTGCCGTCCTTGGGCGGCTCCTGCGCCACCACGTCGAACCCGGCGCCCGCGATGGTGCCGTCCTTGAGCGCTTCGAGCAGGGCCGCCTCGTCCACGAGCCCGCCGCGGGCCGTGTTGATGAGGATGGCGCTCTTCTTCATCTTCTTGAACTCGGCCGCGCCGATCATGCCCTTGGTCTCGGGGGTCAGCGGCACGTGCAGCGTGATCACGTCGGACTGTGTCAGGATCGTCTCGAAATCGACCAGCCCGTCCTGCGGGAACACGTCGTAGGCGATGACCGTCATGCCGAGCGCCTCGGCGCGCTTGGCGATCGACTTGCCGAGCGCCCCGTAGCCGACGATGCCCAGCGTCGAGCCGGCGATGTCGTAGATCGGGTAGTCGAAGTAGCAGAACTGCTTGGACTTCGCCCAGTCGCCCCGCTTCACCGAGTTCGCGTAGGGCACGATCGCCCGGCGCAGGGCGAACATCAGCCCGACCACATGCTCCGGCACGGTGTTGAAGGCGTAGTTGCGGATGTTGACGACGGTGATGCCCTGCGCCTTGGCCGCGGCCTTGTCGACCACGTCGGTGCCGGTGGCGGCGACGGCGATCAGCTTCAGGTCGGGGAGCTGCTTCAGCGTCTCGGCCCGCATCGGGACCTTGTTGATCAGCGCGATCTCCGCCCCCTGGAGGCGGGAGACGATCTCTTCCGGCGTCCAGGTCGAGTCGTGCTCGACGTATTCGTGCGGGAAGTTGAACGGTCGGACCCTGGCATCGAGGGATTCACGATCCAGGAACACGATCTTCTTGGTCATAGGACCCCTCTCGTACGACGGGCAGTTTCCTCGATAGTCTTGTTCTTACTTGCGCGTCGGGGCGAGCCCGGCAACCCGGCCCCGCCCCGATCGCGTGCGCCGATTACGCCTTATGCAGCGGATTCTCGCGCAGATAGCTGGAGGCGGCGGCGACGCCCGAGCCCGGCGTGACCTTGATGCCGCAATCGATCATGGCCATCTCGGCGCCCGCGATGGCGCCCAGCAGCGAGAGCTCGTTCAGGTCGCCCAGGTGGCCGATGCGGAACACCTTGCCGGCGACTTTCGAGAGGCCGGCCCCGAGCGACAGGTTGTAGCGCTCGTAGGCGTGGATGATCACCTTGGCGGCGTCGGCGCCCTCCGGCACCACGATCGCCGTGACCGTGTCGGAGTTCCACTTCGGCTCCTTGGCGCAGGGCTTGAGGCCCCAGGCCGCCACGGCCTGACGGGTCGCCTCGGCGAGCACGTGATGGCGGTGGTAGACGTTCTCCAGCCCCTCCTCCTTCACGATCGCCAGGGCCTCGCGCAGGCCGTAGAGCAGCGGCAGGACGGGGGTGTAGGGGAAGTAGCCGGTGGCGTTGGCGGCCAACTGGTCCTTCCAGGCGAAGTAGGCATGGCCGAGCCGGTCGTTGCGGCCGGTGCCGCCCTCGGCGATCTTGAGCGCCTTCGGGCTGATGCAGATCAGGCCGAGGCCGGCCGGCAGCATGAAGCCCTTCTGCGAGCCCGCGATGGCGCAGTCGACCTTCCAGTCGTCCATGTAGAACGGCAGCGAGCCGATCGACGAGATGCCGTCCACGAACAGCAGGGCCGGGTGGCCGGCGGCGTCGATCGCCTTGCGCACCGCGCCGATGTCGCTGGTGACGCCCGTGGCGGTCTCGTTGTGGACGACCATGACGGCCTTGATCTTATGGTCCTTGTCGGCGCGCAGGGCCTCCTCGATCTTCTGCGGATCGGCGCCGGTGCCCCACTCCTCCTCCTGGACGACCACGTCGAGGCCGAGGCGCTGGGCCATGTCGACCCAGAGGTGGCTGAACTGGCCGTAGCGCGAGGTCAGCACCGTGTCGCCGCGGCAGAGGGTGTTGGACAGGGCCGATTCCCAGATGCCGGTGCCCGAGGACGGGAACAGGATGACCGTCCCGGCGGTCGAGCCGAACACCATCTTGGAGTCCTGGAGCAGCGGCCTCACCAGCTCGGGGAAGCTCGGCGAGCGGTGATCCTCCGACGGCACATGCATGGCGCGCAGGACGCGCTCCGGGATGTTCGTGGGGCCGGGAATGAAGAGGTGGTTGCGACCGGGGCGCCGGGTTGCGGCCATGATGTTTCCTCCGAAAAATCCATTGTGCGCGGGCGTGAACCCGCGCCGGGTTGTCCAAGCGTCCTCAGGGAGTCGGTCCGGCGCCGTCGAAAGCGGCTCGCGCCGCGCCCCCTCGAACGCCATCCTCTGCCGTGATCGGGGGGCCTCCGCGGAGCGGCAGGCGGCCTCACGCCGCTCGCGTCGCGGCACGCCCCCGCGCGCCGGTCGCCTCCGAAATGCCGTCCCGTCCAACGGCCTCAGGGCCGTCCTCGCCGCCTTCCTGTCAAGGTCCGGCCGAACTCGTGCCGAGCCGCCGGTTCCTGGTATTATGAGCGGGCGAAGCTCGAAAGGAAAACCGGAAAAACTTCCAGAACTTGGCAAAAAAATTTTTTGTGCGGCGCAACGAAGCCGAGGTCCGGTTGAGATGCTTTGCGGCGCCGCAACGCGGACGGGTGGCCCCGCCGGGACTCCGCGTCATCAAACTGAGATGGGATCGCGCTCTGGATCCCGGCACCGTTCAGCCGCCGGGAGAGGGTTGCCGTGGCCGAGGTTGAGGAGATGCCGGTCCGCGTGCGGACGCTGTTCCTGTCCGACCTGCATCTCGGAACGCGCGGCTGCCAAGCCGGCCTGCTCCTGTCGTTCCTGAAGGATTACGACGCCGACACGATCTATCTCGTCGGCGACATCGTGGACGGGTGGCAGTTGCGCTCGGGCTGGTACTGGCCGCAGGAGCACAACGACGTGGTGCAGAAGCTCCTGCGCAAGGTCCGCAAGGGCGCGCGGATCGTCTACCTGCCCGGGAACCACGACGAGTTCCTGCGCGACTATGTGGGCACGAGCTTCGGCGGCATCGAGCTGGCCGAAACCGCGATCCACGAGGCGGCGGACGGCAAGCGCTACCTCGTGATCCACGGCGACCAGTTCGACATGGTCGTGCGGCACTCGCGCTGGCTCGCCCATCTCGGCGACGGCGCCTACACCCTGGCCCTGTCCCTCAACACCCTGATCAACAAGGTGCGGCGGCGCCTCGGCCTGTCCTACTGGTCGCTCTCCGCCTGGGCGAAGCTGCGCGTGAAGAACGCCGTGAGCTTCATCGGCCGCTTCGAGACGATCCTGGCCGAGGAGGCGCGCCGCCAGGGTGCCGACGGGGTGATCTGCGGCCACATCCACCATGCTGCGGACCGGCCGATCGGCGACCTGCGCTACCTCAACACCGGCGACTGGGTGGAATCCTGCACCGGTCTCGTGGAGCATTACGACGGCCGGATCGAGGTTCTGCACTATCCGAGCCTCCTGCGGGCGCAGGCGGCCGAGGCCGTGCCGCAACCCCTGGCGGGCCGGCGCGCGGTGGCTTGAGGGCACCGCCGTGAAGCTTCTGATCGCCAGCGACGCGTGGCATCCCCAGGTGAACGGCGTCGTCCGCTCCCTGGAGCAGATGGTCCGCCGCGCCCCGGAACACGGCTTCGCGACGGCCCTGCTCTCCGTGGCGGATTTCCGGTCGCTGCCGCTCCCGGGCTATCCCGAGATCCGCCTCGCCTATGCCAGCCGGGAGCGGGTGGCGGCGCGCTGGACGGCGGAACGGCCGACCCACGTGCATATCGCCACGGAGGGGCCCGTGGGGTTGGCCGTGCGGCGCCATTGCCTGGCGCACAACCTGCCGTTCACGACGAGCTACCACACCCGCTTCCCGGAATATCTCGCGGCCCGCGCGCCGGTGCCGGAAGCGTGGTCCTACGCCTATCTGCGCCGGTTCCACGGCGCGGCGCGGGGAACGATGGTCAGCACCGCCTCGCTCCAGGGTGAACTGGCGGCGCGGGGATTCGGCCGGCTGATGCGCTGGACCCGGGGCGTAGACACGGAACGGTTCCGGCCCGCCGGACCGGGGACGCCCGTGCCGGCGGAACTCGCGGACCTGCCCGGGCCGCTGTTCCTCTATGTCGGGCGGCTGGCGGTGGAGAAGAACGTCGCCGCCTTCCTCGCCCTCGACCTGCCCGGCACCAAGGTCGTGGTGGGCGACGGGCCGGACCGCGCGCGGCTGCAGGGTCTCGCGCCGGGGGCGCGCTTCCTCGGCACCCGCACCGGCGCGGATCTCGCGGCGGTCTACGCCGCCTGCGACGTCTTCGTGTTCCCGAGCCTCACCGACACGTTCGGCATCGTGCTCCTCGAGGCCCTGGCCAGCGGCCTTCCGGTGGCGGCCTTCCCGGTGCCGGGCCCCAACGACGTGGTCGGCGGCCGTCGCGTCGGGGTTCTCGATCAGGATCTCCGGGCTGCCGCGCTGGCGGCCCTGCGGCTGTCGCGGGCCGAGTGCCGGGCCGAGGCCCTGCGCTGCGGCTGGGACGTGAGCGCGCGGCAGTTCTTCGGCAATATCATCGAGGCGCATGGCGGCGCGCGCGGCACCCGGGACGCCGCCTGACCCGTGACGGCGCCCGCGCGGGATGGCAGGACGGCGTCATGCCGCCCGCCAAGCCGTCCGCCCCGCCCATCGCCAAATCGCCTGCCAAGTCGACTGTTAAGTCGGTCGGCAAGTCGGTCGCCGCCACGTCGCCGACCAAGCCGATGGCGGGCCGGGCGCCCTTCGATCCGAATCGGGCCGCAGCCTACCCGGCGGTGATCGGCTGCGACGAGGTCGGTCGCGGCGCACTCTGTGGGCCGGTCGTGGTCGCCGCGGTCTGGTTCGATCCGGCGGCGATCCCCGCCGACCTGCTGGGCGCCCTCGACGACAGCAAGCGCGTCCCGGAGCCGGCCCGGGAACGTCTGGCCCCCATGATCCACACCCATGCCCGGGTCGCGGTGGCGGCGGGCTCCCGGGCGCTGGTCGACCAGATCAACATCCGCGGCGCAACCCTCGACGCGATGGCGCGGGCGGTCGCCCGGCTCGGCCTCGCCGCGCCCGTGCTCGTCGACGGGCGCGACGCCCTGCCGGGCCTTCCGGGTCGCGCCGTGGTCGGCGGCGACCGGCTGGTGCCGCAGATCGCCGCCGCATCGATCGTCGCCAAGGTGTTCCGCGACCGGCTGATGCGGCGCCTGGCTCAGCGCCATCCCGGCTACGGCTGGGAGCGCAACGTCGGCTACGGCACGGCCGTCCACCGCGCCGGCCTGACGCAACTCGGCCGCAGCCCGCATCACCGGCTCAGCTTCACCCGGGCCTTCGACTGATCCCGGCCCCCAGGGGTCACGCAGCCCGGACGCCGGCCAGGAAGCGACCGACCTCGACGGCGAGCTGCTCCGACTGACGCGTGAGCGCGGTCGCGGCCGTCAGGACGTGGTCGGCCGCGCGCCCCGTCTGGTCGGCCGCCTGCGCAACCCCGGCGATGGTGCCGGTCACCTCCTGCGTCCCCTTAGAGACCTGCGTGATGTTGCGGACAATCTCCTGCGTGGCCACCCCCTGCTGCTCCACCGCCGCCGCGATCGCGGCGGCCACCGCACTGATCTCCCCGATCCGGCCCGTGATCGTCCCGATCGCCTCCACCGCCTGACCGGTGACGGTCTGGATCTCGCAGATCTGCCGCCCGATCTCCTCGGTGGCGCGGCCTGTCTGGGCTGCGAGGTCCTTCACCTCGGTGGCGACCACCGCGAAGCCCCGCCCCGCCTCGCCGGCCCGCGCCGCCTCGATGGTGGCGTTGAGCGCCAGCAGATTCGTCTGCGCGGCGATGCCGGCGATCAGCTCGACCACCGCGTCGACCCGGGCGGCCGCCGTGTTCAGCGCGGCCACCAGCACGGCGGTCCGGTCGGCCTCGCCGACGGCGGCCCGTGCCAGTTCGGACGAGCCCTGGACCTGGCGCGCAATCTCTTGGACGGAGGTGCCGAGTTCCTCCACGGCGGCGGCCACGGTTCTGACGCCGGTGGACGCCTCCTCGGCGGCGGCGGCCACGGTATCGGACTGGCTGGCAGTCTGTTGGGCGGTCGTGGTCATCTGCCAGGCCGTGGTCTGCAATTCGGCCGCGGCGGCGGAGACCTGACCGACGATGCCGGCCACCGCCGACTCGAAACCCTGCGCCATCGTGAGCGTCATGCTCCGACGCTGCGCCTCCGCGGCCAGCGCCGCCTCAGCCGCCTCGGCCTCCAAGGCGCGGGTGCGGACGAGGTTGTCCCGGAAGACCTGCACGGCCGCCGCCATCGCGCCGATCTCGTCCCGCCGCTCTCGGGCCGGGATCGGCACGTCGGCGTCTCCTCCCGCGAGCGCCTGCATGGCCTGGGTCATGGCCCGCAACGGCCGGAGCACCCAACGGAACACGATGACGATACCGCCGACCGCCAGCAGGACCGCTGCGGTCAGGAACAGCACGGCCCCGAAAAGCGCGCGCTGCGACTCGGCGGCGAGGAGCTGGGCCCGGTCGATCATCGCGTCGAGACCCGCGTGGGCCAGATCGAGAAGCGCCCTCCCGTCGGCGATGTCGCGCGCGCGCAACGCATCGGCCTCGATGCCGGGCGCCCTGCCCCGGCTGAGCGCGTCCGTGATCGCGACGCGCCGCCGCGCCGACTCGCCCTCGAAGTTGCTGGCCTGCGCCTTCTGGAAGGCGGCACGCAGGGCGACCGGGACGTCTTCCGGAAACAGGTCGACGACTTTACCCCAGTCCGCCATCAGGCGTCCCCGTTCCTCGGCCGCCGCGATGATCTCTTCCTGCGACCAAAACGCCTTGGCGGCCACCGAGGTTTTCATACGGCGCCGGGAATTGCCGAGTGCGACCCGCGTCGCCCAGCTGGCACGCTTGATGTCGAGGGCCTGCGCGACCGCCGTGTCCCGGCGCGGGATGGCCGCTTCCACCGCGGCGTTGGTTGCCGCGAAGCCGTTGAGGAGGCTCGTGACGGCTGTGTCGAAGGTCTGTCTGAACGCCGCATCGCGGCGTTCCCTCGGGAGCGCGACGACCGCGTCGATCTGTGGCCTCAGCGCCGCCAAGGTCGCCTGCGCGCTCCGAAGCGGCTCCAGCGTCGCCTGGACCGACGGCACGGCGAGGTCGCGCACAAGGGTCCAGAATTCCGTCTCCGCGTCCATCAGGGCCTGCCGCTCGGACAGCTGATCCGCCCTGTCGGCCACCGAGATCGGACCCTCGACGGCCAGGACCTTCTGAACGATGCCCCGCGCCATGCGGGTCGCGATCACCGACCGGAGCAGCGTGCGGCTGACCCGCGTGAGCGTGACGACGCGCTGCCCCTCTCGCGCGTGCTCCACAGCGCTGAGGAGCGTGTCTGTACGCACGGCAAGCAGCATTACTCCCATACTCAGCAATACTAATCCGATAATTGATCCTATTGAAAATCTGAAATATCGAGACAAAGCGCAAGTCCTTCTCAATGAAAACATAGAAAACGACTTCATAGATGACAAAAGATCTTTGCTGTCAACCTCGAATTCAAGACTCAATCGAAATATGTATTTTGGCAATTAAGATTAAACCTAGAGTCAACAAGCCGAGTATTCGCGCAATCGAAGTCCGGATTGACGCGACGAGTGCGGTACGTCGCCATTTCGAGCGGAATTGGAGATGGATGATCGATAAGCTGCTGCACCGACGGCGGATTCATCTGGCCCGGCAGGCGCTCCGCTCATACGATCCTGGCCAGCCGGGCTCGACGCCGCGCCGTCTCAGAACAGCGACAACTGTGCCCCCGGTCTGCGGAAGAACTCCCGGTTCAGCGCCATCCGCCCGAAGGCGAAGCCGAGTCGCGTGCCGGCGAGCCGGACCCGCTGGCCGATCATCGCCGCGTAGGCCCCCTCCCCGCGGAAGCGGTGGCCGAAGCGCGGGTCGTTCTCGCGCCCGCCCCGGGCTTCCCGCAGGAGTGCGAAGGCCCGCGCCCTGCGCTCCGGATAGTGCTCGGCGAACCAGTCGGCCACGAGGTCGGCGACTTCGCCGGGGAGGCGCAGCAGCGCGTGGCCGATGCGACTCGCCCCGTGCGCACGCGCCTCGGCCAGGATCGATTCGATCTCGTGATCGGTCAGGCCGGGAATGATCGGCGAGACGTTGACCATGACGGGCACCCCGGCCGCGCTCAGCGCGCGCATCGCCGCGAGCCGCTTGTCCGGCCGCGGCGCCCGCGGGTCGAGGCGGCGGGCGAGGTCCGGATCCAGCGTCGGCAACGAGATCGCCGCGAGCACGAGATTGTCCGCCGCCATCGCCGCCAGGATATCGAGGTCGCGCAGCACGAGGTCCGACTTGGTGGTGATGCTGACGGGATGTCGGGCGTCCCGCAGCACCTCCAGCACCGCGCGGGTGATCCGGTGCGCGCGCTCGACGGGCTGGTAGGGATCCGTGGCGGTGCCGAGGGCGATCGTCTCGGGCCGGTAGCCCGGCGCGGCCATCTCGCGGGCCAGCAGCCTTGCGGCGTCCGGCTTGGTGAAGATCCGCGACTCGAAGTCGAGCCCCGGCGACAGGCCGAGCCAGGCATGGGTGGGGCGTGCGTAGCAGTAGATGCAGCCGTGCTCGCAGCCCCGATAAGGGTTGATCGACCGGTCGAAGGGGATGTCGGGCGAGCTGTTGCGGGCGATGATCCGCGTGGAGCGCTCCGGGGTGACCTGCGTGCGCAGGGGCGCCGGCGCGTCCGCCATCCCGGTCTCCTCGTGGAACGTCTCCCGCCGGGCCGGCTCGTGGCGGCCGGTGGGATTGGCCGTGGCACCGCGCCCGCGCCGAGCATCCCGCGGCACGCCGCTCGGGCCGAGTCGCTCGGCGGGCCGGCCCGAGACGTCATCGCGTATCGACACCATGGCGACTCGTCTCCTGCCCGATCCCGATCGGAACATAAAGCGAACAGCCGTCGGCCGAACGCCTCTTTTTCAGGCAGACACAGCTTTGTCGCCTGTCCGGACAGCGACACGGCCGCCCGATGGCGGCCGGGCGGTTTACGGCGGCGCAGAATCGTCTATGCGCGCGCTCATGCTCTCCGCCGTGACCTATCTGGCCGACCCGGCCGATCCGGACGCGATCGATCGCCTGGCCGACACGCTCAGCGTGCTGGTCTCCGGCGTGGCCGGCGGCCTCATCGGCGACGCGGTGATCGTTTCGGGCAGCGAGAGTGAAGCCGTGGCGGCCGTCGCGGAGGCCACGGGCGCGACGCTCGTGCTGCACCGGGGCGGCAATCCCTACGCCGCGGGCGCTGCCGCAGCCCGTCGGGACTGGATCCTGTGCCTTGAGGCCGGGGACGTTCCGGCCGAGGGCTGGATCCGCACCCTCGACCGCTTCGTCGGGACGGCGCGGCCGGAGACGGCCCTCGGCCGCCTGCACCGTTCGGCCGCGGGCTGGCTCGAACGGCTCGTGGGCCGGTTGGAGAGCGTGATGGGTGCCCGGCAGGCCCGGGCCGGGGACGTCGTCCGGCGCGAGGCCCTGCGGAGCGGCGGCCCGTTCGCGGCGCGCCTCAAGGTCCGGCCCTTGATCGCCCGGATCGAACGCGCCTGACCGGCAGAATCTTGCGCCGGCCCTCGTTGTTGTCGGTCAGTCCGCCTCTACAACACTTGAAGCGCGGCAGAAATTTCGCCGACTCTACATCTGTGGAAGCGGGCTGACCCGGCTCGATCTGGAAGGATGGTGCAATGGAATCGTCGGGCCTGATGGGGCGCAAATCGGTCGACGACATCGTCGAGAGCGGCGAGGGCGAGCAGCAGCTCTCGAAGTCGCTCGGCGCCCTCTCGATCACCGCGATGGGCATCGGGGCGATCATCGGCGCCGGCATCTTCGTTCTCACCGGCACGGCGGCGGCCCAGTATGCCGGACCGGGGATCATGCTGTCCTTCGTGCTCGGCGGCATCGCCTGCGCCTTCGTCGGCCTGTGCTATCCGAGATGCCGCG
>NZ_BACT01000859.1:0-2042 GCF_000333255.1 Methylobacterium sp. B1
GCGGCCCAGGCCGAGACGCTGATCTTTCTTGACGTCGATGCATTCCCCTCGGCGGGGCTCGTCGCGGGCCTGTCGCGGGCGGTGGCCGAGCAGGACGGCCTGATCTGCTGCGAGATCGGCTACCTGCCGGCCGGCGCGGTGGCGGATGGATGGTGCGCGGCGGATCTGGAGCGGTTCGGCCAGCCGCACCCGGTGCGGGCCTTCCCGCCCGCAGGCGTGGTGGCGCCGGCACCGCAGGCCGGGCTGTTCTGGTCGCTCGCCTTCGCGGTGCGCGCCGAGACCTATGACCGCCTCGGCGGGTTCGACGAAACCTTTTCCGGCTACGGCGCGGAGGACACCGATCTGGCGTTCCGGGCGGAGAAGGCGGGGGTGCCGATCCTGTTCCTAGGAGGCCCCCGGGCCTACCACCAGCATCATCCGGGCTACGACCCGCCCCTGCAGCATTTCCGCGACATCGTCGCCAACGCGGCCCGCTTTCACGACCGGCACGGGATCTGGCCGATGGACGGCTGGCTCGACGGGTTCGCCCGGCTGGGGCTGATCGGGGCGGATCGGTCGAACGGGATCGTCATCCATCGCGACCCGACGCCGGACGAGATGGCTGCGGCGCGGCTGCCGGACGATCGGCCGTTCTAGGGCCGTCGCGGCCGCCGCGCCGCAGAGTTTGTCCCTTCTCCCGAAGAGACTGGTGAGGGGTGAACCCGCTCCGGGGCCTTCTCCAACCCTCATCCGAACCTGTCACGCGGTCACGCGCTTGCCCGCGATCCGCTCTGATCTTCCCCGGGGCCCGGCAAGCCCGGCCCCGGTCATGCAGCTGCTTGGCGCCCCGTTCGGGCGGCCTCAGCCCTTCATGGCGTTCGCCTTCTCGATCAGCGCCTCGGCCATGCGGATCGAGGCGATGTCGATGAGGCGTCCGTCCAGGGACACGGCGCCGCGGCCGGCCTTGGCGGCCTCTTCCATGGCCTCGAGAATGCGGCGGGCCTTGGTGACCTCGGCTTCCGAGGGGGTGAACACCTCGTTGGCGAGATCGATCTGCGACGGGTGGATCGCCCACTTCCCTTCGAAGCCGAGGGCGGCGCAGCGGCGGGCCGCCGAGCGGTAGCCGTCCGGATCCGAGAAATCGCCGAAGGGGCCGTCGATCGGGCGCAGGCCGTAGGCGCGGCAGGCCACCAGCATGCGGTTCTGAGCGAACAGCCACGGATCCTGCCAGTGGGTCTGGCGATTGCCGGCCTCGTCCTTGTCGGTGAGCACCGAGAAGTCGGGGTTCACGCCGCCGATCACCGTCGAGCGGGCGCGGGTCGAGGCGGCGTAATCGGCCACGCCGAAGGACATCGCCTCCAGGCGCTTCGACGACTGGGCGATCGCCTCGACATTGGCCATGCCGAGCGCGGTCTCGATCAGCACCTCGAAGCCGATCTGCTTGTCACGCTTCTTGGCCTGCTCGATCTGGGTGACCAGCACGTCGATGGCGTAGACGTCGGCCGGCACGCCGACCTTCGGGATCAGCACCATGTCGAGGCGCGGGCAGGCTTCGACGATGTCGACCACATCGCGGTACATGTAGTGGGTGTCGAGACCGTTGATGCGGATCATCATGGTCTTGTTGCCCCAATCCAGGTCGTTGAGCGCCTGGATGATGTTGGTGCGGGCCTTCTCCTTGTCGTCGGGGGCGACCGCGTCCTCGAGGTCGAGGAAGATCACGTCGGCGGCCGACTGCGCCGACTTCTCCATGAAGGTCGGGTTGGAGCCGGGGACCGCGAGTTCGGACCGGTGCAGGCGCGGCTTGGCCTGCTGGATCAGGGTGAAGCTCATCTTGGATTCTCTCTCCTGGTGACGGTTCTGATGCCGTTGCGGGGCTGGACCCCGTTCACCGGCGGCAAATGGCGCGCACTGGGCTGCCTGACAGGGCGCGCAGGCGCGTTTCGATCCGATCCCTCCACGTGCGAGGCCCGCACCGCCTCACCCGGTCGCCCCGAAGCCGAACGCGATGCAGTTGATGGACAGGAGCAGGGCCGACTTCACCGCCTCGCGCCGGTCCTCGT
>NZ_BACT01000858.1:0-1128 GCF_000333255.1 Methylobacterium sp. B1
TGCGGCAAGATCAGCGCGACGGCGTCCTCGCCAAGTTCCGCCAGGTCGTGGACAGCGTGCAGGTGAAGTAGCGCCTCACCACACGGCGGCCTGCCCGTCGCGGCGCGGGTCGCTCGCCGCCACGTAGCCTTCGACCGCCGGATCGCCCATCCGCCAGATGAACTGGCCGGCGCCGAAATCCTGGTAGCTGTCCTCGATCACCTCGAGCCGGTGGCCGAGGGCCTTCAGGCGGTCCAGGGTCGCCCGCGGCATCGCTGCCTCGACGTTGATGTCGAGACCCTCGTTCACCCGCCACCGCGGCGCGTCGCAGGCCGCCTGCGGGTTCTGGCCGTGGTCGATCATCCGCACCAGGGTCTGGACATGGCCCTGCGGCTGCATGTTGCCGCCCATCACGCCGAAGCTCATCACCGGCGCGCCGTCCCGGGTGAGAAAGCCCGGGATGATGGTGTGGAACGGGCGCCTGCCCGGCGCCACCACGTTCGGGCTCGCAGGATCGAGCACGAAGCCGTAGCCGCGGTTCTGCAGGGAGATCCCCCAGCCCGGAACGACCACGCCCGAGCCGAAGCCCATGAAGTTCGACTGGATGAAGCTCACCATCATCCCGGATTCATCCGCGGCGGTGAGGTAGATCGTGCCGCCCGCGGGCGGCTTGCCGGGGCCGAAGACCTGGGCGCGGTTCCGGTCGATCAGCTTGGCGCGCTCCGCCAGATAGGCGCGGTCCAGCATGGCTTCGGGCGTCACCTCCATCCCGCGCGGGTCGGCGACGTACCGGTAGGTGTCGCTGAAGGCGAGCTTCATCGCCTCGATCTGGAGGTGCTGCGCCTCCGGTCCGTCCACCGGCAGGCTGCCGAGGTCGAACTGCTCCAGGATGCCGAGCGCGATCTGCGCCGCGATGCCCTGGCCGTTCGGCGGGATCTCGTGCAGCGTGTAGCCGTGGTAATCCTTGGCGGTCGGCATCACCCATTCGGGGCGGTACCCCGCGAGGTCGGCGGCCGTCATGGCGCCGCCATGGGCCCGCGCGTGCGTGGCGATCGCCTCGGCGATCTCGCCCCGGTAGAAGGCCTCGCCCTTGGTCTCGCCGATCAGCCGCAGGGTCCGCTCGGCGCCGGGAAAGGTCACCAGCTCGCC
>NZ_BACT01000857.1:0-2779 GCF_000333255.1 Methylobacterium sp. B1
CGGCGAGAGCCTGACGATCAGCCACCACGCCGCCGACCGCGGCCTGTTCGCCACGGGCGCCGTCAAGGCCGCGCTCTGGGCGCATCCCAAGCCGCCGGGGCTCTACACGATGGCCGACGTCCTCGGCCTGTGACCGGGAGCGGTGCATCCATGGAACGGCTCCTCGTCCTCGTCCGGCACGGCCAGAGCGAGTGGAACCTTCAGAACCTGTTCACGGGCTGGCGCGACCCGGACCTGACCGAGCGCGGCATCGCCGAGGCCCGGGCGGCCGGCCGCGGGTTGAAGCGGGACGGCTACGGCTTCGATGTGGCCTTCACCTCCGAATTGTTGCGGGCCCAGCGCACCTGTTCGCTGATCCTGGAGGAGATGGCTCTCCCGGATGTTCCGATCATTCGGCAGAGGGCCCTCAACGAGCGGGATTACGGCGACCTCTCCGGCCTCACAAGGACGCGGCCCGCGCCCGATGGGGTGACGCGCAGGTCCATACCTGGCGCCGGTCCTACGACGTGCGGCCGCCCGGCGGCGAGAGCCTGAAGGACACTGCCGCGCGGGTGCTGCCCTATTACATCGCGGCGATCCTGCCGCGGGTGATGGCCGGCCAGCGGGTCCTGGTGGCGGCCCATGGCAATTCGCTGCGCGCCCTGGCGATGGTCCTCGATGGGCTGAACGAGGAGCAGGTGCCGGATCTCCAGATTCGGACCGGGGTCCCGCTGGTCTACCGCCTCAACGGCGACACCACGGTCGCCTCGAAGATCGTGCTGGAGCAGGATGTCGACGCGGGCCGCTGAGTGGCGACGGAACTCGCCCCCGGCCTGATCCACCATCCCGGCTTCCTCGATGCGACGGCCCGCGCCCGGCTCGCCGCCGAGATCGCCGCCATCCTCGAAACGGCGCCGCCCGTGACGCCGCGGATGCCGCGCACCGGCAAGCCGTTCTCCGTACGGATGTCGAATGCCGGTCCCCTCGGCTGGGTCTCGGACGTCGCGGGCTACCGCTATCAGCCGGACCATCCGGAGACCGGGCGGCCATGGCCGGCGATGCCGCCGACCGCCCTCGCGGCCTGGGCGGTGTTGGCGAACTGTCCGGTGCCGCCGGAAGCCTGTCTCATCAACCTCTACGCGCCGGGATCCCGCATGGGTCTCCACCAGGATCGCGACGAGGCGGATCTCTCGGCGCCCGTCCTCTCGCTCTCCCTCGGTGCGGCGGCACTGTTCCGCTACGGCGGCCTGAGCCGCGCGGATCCGACGCGCTCGATCCGCCTGCAGGCCGGCGACGCGCTGGTGATCGGCGGCCCCTCGCGCCTGATCTACCACGGCATCGACCGGCTCTACCCGGCCGGCGACCTTCTCGCGGAGACGGCCGATCTCGGTTTTCTCCCGCCGGGCGGCCGCTGCAACCTCACTCTGCGGCGCGTCACGGAGCCGGCACCGCCGTGGCGCTAGAGCGATCGCCGGAATGCGGGCCGGCCGCGATGCCGGCGCCCGCGCGGATGGATCTGCCGCTGGCCCGGGCAGCCCATCTCGGCCTCGCGGCCGCCGTGATCGGGCTGGGGCTGCTGCTGCGCGTGCCGGCGTGGAACCTGCCGCTCGCGGTTCACCACTACGGCGGCGGCATCCTCTGGGGAGCGATGCTGTTCCTGCTGGTGGCCGCCCTGCGACCGGCCGGCTGGGATCTGCGCACCTGCATGATCGCCGCCTTCTTCGGCGCCGGGCTCATCGAAGCGAGCCGTCTCGTTCATACCCCGGCGCTCGACGCCTTCCGGGCAACCCTGCCGGGCCAGCTCCTCCTCGGCACACTCGTCTCCCCGTGGAATCTCTGCGCCTACGCCGTCGGGATCGCCGTCACGGCGGCGTTGGCGGTTTCCTTTCATCGTGATCGCAGGCGCGCGGCATTGCCGGCTTGACAGATCAGGTCGCCGGGCAGACCCATCGCGAGCGGACTAACCCCAAGTTGGGTCCACGAGGAGAACCGGTTTTCGATGCGGATGCGCAACCTGACGCTGCGTCTCGGACGGGGTTCTCGGCGCTGCCGCGCTTGCGGTGAGCCTTGGCTCCGCGGCCTGGGCCGGAGATCCTGTCTACCCGCCGGGCTCGCGCTTCGGCTTCGATCCGCCGGCCGACATGTCGCTGTCGCGGCGCTTCTCGGGCTTCGAGCGGAAGGAGGGGGGCGCGACCGTGTCGGTCGTCGAGCTGCCCGCGAACGCCTTCGCGGAACTCGTCAGCGGCTTCACCGACGCCAACCTGTTGAGCCAGGGCTTCGCGGTCGAGAAGCGCGAGGAGGTCAAGATCGGCGACAACGAGGGCATGCTCTACACCGGTGAGCAGCCCGCCGATCCGGCCTCGTCCGCTCCGGCGATCCGGAAGTGGATTCTCGTGGTCGGTACGCCGAGCGTGACCGGACTGATCATCGCCCAGGCGCTGCCCGACGCCGAGACCGAGGTCTCGATGCGCAAGATGGTGACCGGCGTCACCCTCCGGCCTGCGCTGACGCTGACCCAGCAGGTCGACGCGCTGCCCTTCCGCATCGCCGACATGGCGGGCTTCCGGCCGGTGCGGGTGATGGCCGGCAATTCGATCCTCCTGACCAGCGGCCCCAAGGACCAGATGCAGAATCTGGAGCAGCCGATCCTCGTCCTCGCCCAGGCCGTGCAGCAGCCGCCCTCGGCCGAGCAGCGGGACGGCTTCGCCCGCGCCGCCCTGGCCTCGAACCAGACCATGAAGGACTTCGTCATCGAGCGGGCCCAGAGCTACCGCTCGAACGGCGTCGACTGGCACGAGAT
>NZ_BACT01000856.1:0-291 GCF_000333255.1 Methylobacterium sp. B1
ATCACGCGTCGTTCAGGCTGTCGTAGAAGGCCTTATCCGCCTTGGGCCCGTCGACGGGTTGGATGCCAACCTGTCCTGGATCGGCTTGACCGGATCTGGGTCTCGGTCATCGCCGCCGGATCGCGGGTGAAGAGCGGCTCGACGTAGAACGGCGTGTCGGCCTCGACCACGAAGTCCACCCGGTCGCCCGGGATGTCGACCCGCGGGACCGTGTCGACGATCTCGTTGACCTGCGCGACCACGACGCCGTTCTTGAAGGCGGTCGCCTCCACGACGGTCGGGGTGTCCTCG
>NZ_BACT01000855.1:0-782 GCF_000333255.1 Methylobacterium sp. B1
CGATGCCCGGGCGGCGCGCCTTGCGCGCCGCCGCGTCCGACGTGCCGCGCGCAGACCCCCCTCCGCCTTCGACGCCGCTCATTCCGACACCGCGCGGAAGCCTGTCACGATCCGGCCGTAGACCATCTCGGTGAAGGCGTAGATCTGGCCGCCCACGAAGGAGCCGCTGACGATCATCACCAGCAGGACGACCACGATCTTCGGGACGAAGGTGAGGGTGACCTCCTGGATCTGGGTCAGCGCCTGGAACAGGCCGCTTCGGTGCTCCTGCTGGTCGCCCTGAGCTTCGGCGAGACCTGGCCGCTCCCGGCGCTGCTCGCCCTGGCGATCGCCGCCTGCGCCTGCGTGGCGACCATGGACATCGCCCTCGAGGCGCTGGTGGTCGAGACCGTCCCGGCGGACGAGCGGGCCTACGTGGCCTCGGCCAAGCTGTGCGGGGCCTCCCTGGGCGGGATCCTGGGGGTCGGCGTGCTGGTCGGCTCCTACGACAGCCTGGGCTGGCACGGGGCGGTCCTGGCCTGCGCGGCGCTCGACGCCCTCTGCCTGCTGCCGATCCTCGGCTACGGGGAGGCGCGCCTGCGCGGGGCCGGGCCAAGCCTGGAGCGCGGGTCGGGCGCGCTGGCGCGTCTGCGCCGCCTGGCCGGACGCGTGCTCGTCCTCGGGGCCTATTTCGCCGCCTCCTATCTCGTCGCCGGGCCCAACACACTGGCGCTCCTCGATCTCGGCGTGTCGCTCGGGCAGGTCGGATCGCTCACCGGCACCGTCCTGCCGGCGGTGAACCT
>NZ_BACT01000854.1:0-3099 GCF_000333255.1 Methylobacterium sp. B1
AGGCGTCGGCCCGGGGGCGGTCGACCGGCGGGAAGTCGAAGCTCGCGCGCCGGCCCTCCCCCGCGCCGCCGGCATACTTGCCGCTGAGCAGGCCGCCGGCCAGCGGGCTCCAGACCAGGAGGCCGAGCCCCTCCGAGCGCAGCATCGGGACGATCTCCCGCTCCAGGTCGCGACCCGCGATGGAGTAATAGGCCTGCAGGGTCTCGAAGCGGGCGAGCCCGGCCCGCGCGCTGATCCCCAGCGCCTTCACGATCTGCCACGCCGCCCAGTTCGAGACGCCGACGTAGCGGACGTGGCCGTGCTGGACGAGGATGTCGAGGGCGCGCACCTGCTCCTCGATCGGCGTCGCCGGGTCGAAGCCGTGGACCTGATAGAGGTCGATGTGGTCGAGCTGGAGCCGCTTGAGGCTCGCCTTGCAGGCGTCGATCAGGTGCAGGCGCGAGGCGCCCTTGGCGTTCGCGCCCGACCCCATCGGCCCGTAGCCCTTGGTGGCGACGACGACGCTGTCGCGTGGGACCTTGAGGTCGCGCAGGGCCTGGCCGGTGATCTGCTCCGAGAGCCCCTCCGCGTAGACGTCGGCCGTGTCGATGAAGTTGATCCCGGCCTCGAGCGCCCGTCCGACGAGGCGCCCGGCCTCCGTCTGGTCGAGGGCGCCGATCTGGCGCCACATCCCGGCCCCGCCGCCGAAGGTCATGGTGCCGAGGCAGAGTTCCGAGACGAACAGCCCCGTGCTGCCGAGCTTCTTCTGATACATGCCTGCCTGATCCCGTCCGTGTCTGGGGTGTCAACGCGCGGGAGCGGGCCCGGTGCGCTCAGGGCTCCCAGCGGTGGAAGACCGCGCTGTCGAAGGCGAAGACCGGCTCGCCGCGCTGGTTCACCCCGGTGTTGCGGGCGAAGGCCAGGCCCCAGCCCGGCCGCGAGGCGGAGGCGCGCTTGTCGGTGAGCTTGGCGCTGAACCGGACCGTGTCGCCCGCGTAGACGGGCTTCAGCCAGCGCAGGTTCTTGAACCCGGGGGAGGGGCCCGCCTCCGGGACCGGACCGCGGGTGGCCGTGTAGGCGGCGTCGCGGGCGCGGGTCGTGAGCATCCGGTTCATGTAGGCGGCGGCCGTGTGCCAGCCGGAGGCGCAGAGGCCGCCGAAATGGCTGCGCTTGGCCGCCGCGTGGTCGAGGTGGAAGGCCTGCGGATCGTAGGCCTCGGCGAACGCGATGATCGCCTCGGCGGTGAACGGATAGGCGCCCAGCTCCCGCACGGCGCCGATCTCGGCATCCCGCAGGAAGGGCAGGATCTCGGCATCCTCCGGCTCGGCGACCGGTCCCGGCACGCCGATCTCCACCGGCCGCGGGGGCAGGGGATCGGTGCCGCGGCGGGCCAGCATGAAGGTGAAGCGCTGGGTCAGCACCGTCTCGCCGCGCGGGTTGCCGAGGGCGACCTCGGCGGTCACGAAACCGAGCCCGGGCTTGGAGGCCGAATCGCGGATTCCCGCGACCCGGAAGGTCAGCGTCAGCGCGTCCCCCGGCAGGACCGGCGCGAGCCAGCGCAGCTCGTCGATCCCCGGCGCGCCGAGCGACGAACCGCCCTTGAACGGTCCCTGCTGGAGCAGCCGCATGCCCAAAGCCGCCGTGTGCCAGCCCGAGCCGATCAGCCGGCCCGCGAAGGTCCCTTCCGCCGCCGCCTCGTCGAGGTGGAAGGGCTGGAAGTCGAAGGCCTGCGCGAAGCCCACGATGGCGTCGCGGGTGACGGTGAGCGGCGCACCGACGATCACGTCGCCGACGGCGAAATCCTCGAGGGCGGGATCGGGCATGGCGGGCTCGTCTGGTTGATCGGTGGGGCGGGCGATCGGGATCGCCGTCTTTGCGAGCGGGAGCGAAGCAATCCAGGAGCGCCACGCTCACCGATGTCGCGCTGCCCTGGATCGCTTCGCTCCGCTCGCCAAGACGCAGCGCCGCCCAGGGCTGAGCGCGACCCGAGCCTCAGTTGGCGAAGCGGAAGTGCAGCACGTCGCCGTCCTGCACCACGTACTCCTTGCCCTCCAGCCGCAGCTTGCCGGCGTCCCGGGCCCCGGATTCGCCGTTGAGCGCCGTGTAGTCCTTGAACGCGATGGTCTCGGCCCGGATGAAGCCCTTCTCGAAATCCGAGTGGATCACCCCGGCCGCCCCGGGGGCACGGGTGCCCTTGGTGATCGTCCAGGCGCGGGCCTCCTTGGGGCCCACCGTGAAGTAGGTGACGAGGCCGAGCAGGTCGTAGCCGGCGCGGATCACCCGGTTGAGGCCGGGCTCGGCGAGCCCCACCGCCTCCAGGAACTCCGCCTGGTCGGCCTCGGGCATCACGGCGATCTCGCTCTCGATCTTGGCCGAGACCACCACCGCCACGGCGCCCTCCGCCTTGGCGCGGGCGAAGACCGCGTCCGAATAGGCGTTGCCCTTGTCGGCGTCGGGCTCATCGACGTTGCAGACGTAGAGGACGGGCTTGGCGGTCATCAGGCCGAGGGATTGGAACAGCTTCTCCTCGTCGGGCTTGCGCTCCACCAGCCGCGCCGGCTTGCCCTCGCGCAGGAGCGGCAGCGCCCGGTTGACGAGGTCGAGGCTCTCCTTGGCCTCCTTGTCGGCCCCCTTGGCCTTCTTCTCCAGGGCGACGGCGCGGCGCTCCAGGCTGTCGAGGTCGGCGAGCATCAGCTCGGTCTCGATCGTCTCGATGTCGGCGGCCGGATCGACCTTGCCCTCCACGTGGGTGACGTCGCCGTCCGTGAAGCAGCGGACCACGTGGGCGATGGCGTCGACCTCGCGGATATTGGCCAGGAACTGGTTGCCCAGGCCCTCGCCCTTGGAGGCGCCGCGCACGAGGCCGGCGATGTCCACGAAGGTCAGGCGCGTCGGGATCTTCTCCTTCGACGAGGCGATGCGGGCGAGGTCATCGAGCCGCGGATCGGGCACCGCCACCTCGCCGACATTCGGCTCGATGGTGCAGAACGGGTAGTTCGCCGCCTGGGCGGCCGCCGTCTGCGTCAGCGCGTTGAAGAGGGTCGACTTGCCGACGTTCGGCAGGCCGACGATGCCGCATTTGAAGCCCATGGGTCAGTTCCGTCGCAGCACGTCGTCGGG
>NZ_BACT01000853.1:0-1441 GCF_000333255.1 Methylobacterium sp. B1
GCGCAGGATGCAGGCCCGCGCCGAGGGCGCCGCGGCCTGGAGCGCACGCCTGGCTCTTCTGTCTCCGGCGACGACGCTCGCCCTCGCGCTCGACACGGCGGCGGGCACCGACGCCGCCCGCCACGCCGCCTTTCTCGCTGCAGCCTCCGAGTACCGCCGGAGCCTGCGCGCCTTCTTCGAACCGCGCATCCTGGCGCAGGAGGTGCGGCCGGCGGCCGTCTGCGCAGGCTGCCCGGCGCGCCTCGATTTCGATGCCTACGATGCCGTGCCACGCTTTCCAACTGTGATCGCGGCAGACGCAGCGCGATGGCAGGCCGCGCTCAGTGCGCTCACCCTGTGGGGCGTGGCATTGGCTCTGGCCGGGCTGGCCTTCCGCCGCTTCGCGATATGGTCCGTATGAGCGCTGTCGCGACGTCGGCTGCCCGCCCGGATTTTGAGACGCGGCCCGGCGATGCAGAACTTCGAGCCGCGTCGCTTCGCGCGCATTGGTCCAGGCACGCGTCGAAGCGGCGACTGGCGGCTCTCGTGCGCGAGCGGCCGTACACCCCGGTGGGATTTGCCGGCGGATTGAGCCGTCGCGGCTTCTGCATGCTCCGCGGAGACACCGTCTGGACCCCGGCCGCGCGCCCAAATCTGCTTTGCCGTCTTGAGGACCAGTCGTGACGACCACGGACGTGAAGCGCCCGCCGCGCATCCTCTCGATCGACGCCTTACGCGGGCTGGTGATGCTCCTGATGCTCGTCGACCACGTGCGGGAGTTCTTCTACCTTCATGCGCAGGTCCGAGACCCCATGGATCTCGCCGCGACGCCGCCGGACCTGTTCCTGACGCGGGCGTCCTCGCACCTCTGCGCTCCGCTCTTCATCCTGCTCACCGGCCTTTCGGCCAGACTCTATGGGCAGAAGCACGGTCCGCGAGCGACCGCCGCCTTCCTGCTCAAGCGCGGGCTGCTCCTGATCCTGCTGGAAGTGACGCTCGTCAATGTCGCCTGGGCCGGCAGCTTCTGGCCGCCGATCCTTTATCTGCAGGTGATCTGGGTGATCGGCCTGTGCATGGTGGCGCTGGCCGCGTTGCTCTGGCTGCCGCGGGTTCTCCTCGTGACCGGAGCCCTGGCGCTCATGCTCGGTCACAACCTGCTCGACGGGCTCGTGCTTCAAGCGGGCGAGCCGGGCTACGTGCTCTGGTCCATCCTGCATCAGCGCGGGATGATCGCGTTGCCCTGGGGCGGCGTGGCCCGGACGTCGTACCCGCTCCTGCCGTGGATCGGCGTGATCGCGGCAGGCTACGCGCTCGGGCCGCTTTTCACGGGAGCGGTCGACGAAACGCGCCGTCGCGCTTGGCTCGCCGGGCTCGGGGCGGCCGCGCTCGTCGCCTTCCTCGTCCTGCGCGCGCTCAACGGTTACGGCGAACCGGTGGCGGGCAGCTAGGCCGCACGCCCTCG
>NZ_BACT01000852.1:0-2215 GCF_000333255.1 Methylobacterium sp. B1
CCGGCCTCGACCCATCGGCGGCGGCGGCCTTCTCCGGGACGGTGCGGGCGGCGGCGGAGCGCGGCACGGCGGTGCTGATGGCGACCCACGACCTCTACCGCGTGCGCGAGATGGCCGACCGGGTTGGCGTGCTGGCAGGCGGGCGCGTCGCCGAGGAGATCGATCCGAGGCGCTACGCGCACACCGATCTGGAACGCCTCTACATCGCGCGCCTGTCGGGGGCGGTCACGTGAGGCGCGTCCGCGCGGAGTTGGCGCTGCTGTGGCGGGACGCGCGCGTCCGCTGGATCGGCGGCCTGCTCGTCCTGCTCCTGATGGTCACGGGCCTCGGCGCCTGGCAATCCGCCCGCGATTACGGTGCCGAGGTCGCGCGGGTTACGGCCGCAGAGCGGGCCCGCTGGCTCGGGCAGGATGCCAAGAACCCGCATTCCGCCGATCATTACGGCCTGTGGGTGTTTCGCCCGTCGTCGCCCCTCGCCATCCTCGATCCCGGCACCGAGCCCTATACGGGCCGGATGGTGCGGATCGAGGCGCACCTGTTCAACGATGCGGTCTACCGCGCCGTGCAGGATGCCGGCCCCTTCGACCGGGCCGGCCTCTCCGATGTCTCCGATGTCGTCGGCCTCGTTGTTCCCCTGGTGGCGCTTCTCCTCGGCTTTGCCGCCTTCGCGGCGGATCGCGAGCGCGGTACCCTGCGCCTCGCCCTCGGCAACGGCGCGCCGCCCGGCCCACTCTTTGCCGCCCGCTTCGCCGCCCTGAACCTCGTCCTTGCGGTCCTGGTCTGCCTGCCCCTCCTCACGCTCGGCGGCGTGGCCATCGCGAGCCTCGGCACCGCGGGTTGGCAGGCTTGGCCGCGCCTCCTCGTCTGGGTCGCGGTGCAGGCCCTCTACGGTGCCGTCTTCCTGCTCATCGCGATGATCGCCTCATTGCTGGCCCGCACGGCGCGGGGAGCCTTGACGATCTCCCTCGCGGTCTGGATCGCGCTGTGCCTCGTCGCGCCACGGCTCGCGACTGCAGGCATGGAGATGGTCTCGCCCGCCCCGTCCTATCGCGAGACCCGGCTGCGGATCGACGGGGACCTGCGTCCCCATAAATCCGCCGAAGCCAGCGATGCGCGAGCGCAGGCGACGCTCGCCCGCTACGGCGTGAGCGATCCGCAGGAACTCCCTGTGGATCTGCGTGGCCTCATGATGGTGGAGAACGACCACCATGCCTTCGCGGTCTACGACCGGGAACTCGGGGCCTTCTTCGCGGCCCTGGCGGCGCGGGATGCCGCGTTCGGCTGGGCGGGCCTGCTCTCGCCGCGCGTCGCCCTCCAGCGTGTGTCGGAAGGCCTTGTGGGGACCGATTTCGTTCAGCACGCCCATTTCGTCTGGTCTGCCGAGGCTTACCGGCGGGCGATCTCGGAGCGCATGAATGCCGAGATCCGCGACAACCCACAGCGCGACGGGCGCGCCATGCTGGCGGGGCCGGAATTGTGGCGCGCAATTCCGCCCTTTGCCTTTGCGCCCCTGCCGCTGTCGCGGTCCCTCGCCGAGATCCGGGTCCCGGCCCTCCTGCTCGGTCTGTGGCTGGCGCTGCTCGCCGCCGGGAGCATCCCCCTGATCCGCAGGCTGGCCCCGTGAGCCAATCGCGCTTTCTCCCACTGCTGAGGACCGAACTGCGCCTGATCCTGCGCGAGCGGCTGACCTGGGCGATCCTCGCCGCGCTCCTGGCGGCCCTCTGCCTGGGGGGACATACCGGTGCCCAGCGTGTGGCGGGCGAACGGGCCGCGATGGCGCAAGCCTCGGACGATGCCGCGCGCTCCCTCCGGGACGCTAAGGAGGCCGCCGCCCGCTACGCCGTGCCGCGTGCGATGACGGTCAATTACTGGCAGGATCCGACCCACGCCTTCGGCTACATGCACTACTTCCTCGCCGCCTACGCCGTGAAGCCGCCGACGCCCCTGGCCGTGCTCTCTGCGGGGCAGAGCGAGATCCAGCCCGCCGTCATGAAGACGAGCTTCGGCTTCAGCTCCGTCTTCGAGGACACGGCCTACGAACTGGGATCCTCCGCCGCGCTGAGGCTCGGGCCCTTCGACCTCGCCTTCGTCCTCATCTACCTCGTTCCCCTGGCGGTGATCGCCATCGCGGGAACGCGCCTCGCCGCCGAGCAGGATGCCGGGATCCTCCGCCTCATCGCGGCCCAGCCCGTACACCCCCGGATCGTCGCGGGCG
>NZ_BACT01000851.1:0-3014 GCF_000333255.1 Methylobacterium sp. B1
GCACGTGAGACCGTGCATTCCATCGGGGATCGGACTGTGTCCATAGCGCCACACGTAACGTAACACTGTTACAAAGTTTGTCAGGCCCGTTGACCGGATGCGCGCCGGTGGCGAATATCGTCCAGCCAAGGTTCTTCGGGTCCCGGCCCGGAGCTAAGACGGGAATTCGGTGCGCTTTTCGGAGCGAATCCGAAGCTGCCCCCGCAACTGTGAGCGGCGAGCGCCTGCCACCGATGACCACTGGTGCTTGCACTGGGAAGGTCCGGCGGGCGCTTTGACCCGTGAGCCAGGAGACCTGCCTTCGGCACGATGACGTCCCTCGGGCGGGGTGCCCCGGCGGAGCGCGCGGTGTCGCCGTCTCGTGGGCGACGCTGCCCGTATCCCCGTGGCCTCCACCCGGCAACAGCGAGTGTGTGGTGGCGACCTCCGAACGTCCGTCTCTCGGCGAGCCTGCGCGGTTTTCAGCGCCATCAGCGCGTCGTCCGCGGACTCCGCATCGCCGTCGGCGGCTGGCGCTCGCCGCTGTCCTCTCGGCCGGACTCCCGATCGAGGACGTGCGGGCGCAGGAGAGCGTGACGTTGGAGGAACTCTCGGTCGAGCAGGTCGGGGAGGGTGCCGGCCGCACGACGGCCTCCGGGCGCGGCACCATCGGCCTGATCGGCCCGACGCCGGGATACGGAGCGGGCACGGCCGTCAGCGCCACGCGCACCGCCACTCCGCAGATCGACGTGCCGGTGGCCGTCTCCGTGGCGCCGCGGGAGACGATCACCGACCTCGCCGCCACCCGCGTAGACCGGGCGTTCAACTATCTGCCCGGCGTCGCCCAGCAGAACAATTTCGGGGGTCTCTCGATCTTCAGTTACGCCATTCGTGGAGTGACGACCTCGGAGATCTACAAGAACGGTTTCCCCCTCAATCGCGGGACCCCGCCTCCGCCCGACGCGCAGAACATCGAACGCATCGAGGTGCTCAAGGGACCGGGGGCGACCCTGTTCGGACGCAGCGATCCCGGCGGGCTCGTCAACCTCATCACCAAGCAACCCACCGCCGAACGGTTCGTCGAGTTCGGCAATCAGGTCGATTCTTTCGGTCTGACCCGCGGCACCATCGATGCCGGCGGTGCCCTGAACGCGGACGGGACGGTCCTCTATCGTTTCAATCTCGCCGCACAGGGGGCCGGCAGCTTCCGCGACTTCGTGGACAGCGACCGGCTGCTCGTGGCTCCAGTGGTGAGTTGGCAGGTCACGCCGGACACACGCGTTACGGTCGAGACCGAGTTCGTGAAGAACCGCATCGTCTTCGACCGGGGCGTGATCGCGCTCAACCGCCAGCTCGGCTTCCTGCCGCTCTCGCGGTTCCTCGGCGAGCCCGGTCAGAGCACCTACCAGAACAACAATTCGCTGCAGGTCCGCGTCGATCATCGCTTCGATGAGAACTGGCAGATGCGGCTCGCCGCTTACTTCAACACCGGCGATCTGGAAGGGGAATCGGCGGAAATCCGCGGAATCGCCGCCAACAACCGCACCGTCTTCCGCGACCGCAACGTGCGCGACTATCGCTGGGACGTGGCGGTCGGTCAGGCCGACCTGATCGGGCGGTTCGACACGGGCGGCATCGGCCACACGCTCCTCCTCGGCATGGACCGGGAGAGCACCGACAGCCGGACGGTCTATCTGCGCTCGAACTTCCGCACGAGCCCCTTCGCCCTCGACATCTATTCGCCGGTCTATGGACAGGCGCTGCCGCCGATCACCATCCCACGCAACAATATCGAGCGCATCACCAATACCGGCCTCTATGCGCAGGACGAGATCGTCCTGAGCCCGGAATGGCGGGCGCTGATCGGCCTTCGGCTCGACATCTTCGAGCAGAGCTTCCGCGAGCGCGTGGTGCGCAGCCAAGTGGACCAGTCGCGGGTCGCGGCCTCGCCCCGGGCGGGCCTCGTCTACCGGCCGATCCCGGAACTCGCCTTCTATACCAATGTCGGCACGAGCTTCCGACCGAATATCGGCACCGACGCCGCCGCCGTCACGCGCGGCACGGCGCTGCCGCCCGAGACCGGCCTCGGCTACGAGGTCGGCGCCAAGTCCGAATTGTTCGGCGGCAATTTGCTCCTCACCGCCGCCGCCTTCCGCGTGGAGCGGGAGAACGTGCTCACGCCCGACCCGGCGAATACCGGCTTCTCCCTCGCGGCCGGCGCCGTGCGTAGCCAGGGCTTCGAGCTGACGGCTCAGGGACAGATCACGCCGGAACTGAAGCTCCTGGCCGGCTACGTCTATGCCGATGCCCGGGTCACCAAGGACAACGTGCTTCCGGTCGGCGCCCCCCTGGTCAACGTGCCCCGCCACTCCGGCAGCCTGCTCGCGGTCTACGAGCCAGCGGGCGCGTGGCGCGGCTTCGGGATCGGCGGCGGCGTGCGCGGCGTGGGCGAGCGGGCGGGCGACGCGGCGGGGTCCGGCTTCACCCTGCCGGGCTTCATCGCGGTCGATGCGCTGGCCTATTACAAATTCGGGAACGCCCGCGTGGCGCTCAACATCGAGAATATATTCGACACCGATTACTACGAGAGTTCACTGAACGTATTCCGCGTCTATCCGGGCTCGCCCCGTCGCATCACGGGCTCCGTGACGGTGCGGTTCTGATGGCGGTTGAGCCGGTGTTGGCGCTCGGCCGCGTCGTCAAGCAGTTCGGAGGCAGGACCGCCCTCAGCGGTCTCGACCTCACCCTGCGCGCGGGTGAGGTCTATGCCCTGCTCGGTCCCAACGGTGCCGGAAAGACCACCACGATCAACCTCATCCTCGGCTTCCTGAAGGCCGATGCGGGGGAGGTCCGGGTCTGCGGGATCGATGCAGGGACGGATCCCATCGCTGCCCGGGCGCGCACCGCCTACATCCCGGAGCAGGTGGCCCTTTATCCGGGGCAATCGGGATTGGAGAATCTCCGTTACTTCGCGACCCTCGCCGGTCTCGCGATCGATGGGGCGGAGGCCGAGACGCATCTCGCGCGGCCGGCCG
>NZ_BACT01000850.1:0-1443 GCF_000333255.1 Methylobacterium sp. B1
ATACGGGCCGGGGCCGGGTGTTCCGCAACGCCGAGGTCACTGCCGACGTGCTCCTCGCCTCGGCATGCCTGCCGACCCTGTTCCAGGCGGTTTGGATCGACGGTGCCTCCTACTGGGATGGAGGCTATTCCGGAAACCCGACGATCACCCCCCTGGTCCGCGAATGCGAGTCGCGCGATACGATCATCGTGCAGGTCAATCCGGTCGAGCGCAGGCAAGCGCCGACCTCGGCCCGGGAGATCCTCAACCGGCTCAACGAGATCTCCTTCAACGCGGTCCTGCTCAAGGAACTGCGGATGATGGCCTTGCTGCGGCAGGTCGCGCCCACGGACAATTCCGAGTGCGCACGATGGGCGGCCATGCGCATGCACCGCATCGCCAGCGACGTTGTCGCCGAGCTGGGCTCGTCCTCGAAGCTCAATGCGGAATGGGCATTCCTGACGATGCTTCGGGATGAGGGACGCCGGAGCGCCGCGACGTTCCTGACCGATCATGGGCCGGATCTGGGCCGGCGTCCGTCCTTCGACCTCGACCGACTGCTCGAAGGCGTCTGACGCAGCCGGAACGCCCCGTCGCGCATGACAGAGCTTGCTGAACTTGATCAAGATCACGGCGCCTATATTGATTTAAAACTTATATTTATTTGGTATAAATGCGGCATGTGTTCCATTTATCAGTCTTGCGCGTCGCAGATCGACGATATCTTGTCAGACTAAATGGGTCGCTGCCCAAGCCTCTTCAAACCGGTTCACGCGCATGATCGGCGCGGCACTTCGCAGTCGGACCGGCTCAATTCCGGGGGAGCACCTTCACACCGAAGACCGCTCGTCGCATCCGGCCGGCCCCGGAAACGGCCCGGCGCCCACAGACAGAGGAGTGAACGCTTATGCACACGATCCGGGCTCTTCGCGCGGCGCTGACCGCCTTACCCCTGTTGACCTTCGCGACGTTCGCGGACGCGACGGCCGCTGGCCCCGCACCGGGCAAGGCGCTGGCCGGACCGACGGTGTCGGAAGCCAGGGTCACCATCGGCCGTCACAAGGCACTTCCGAAGAAGAAGCGTATCCATCGCGAGCGGAAGATGTAGGGGCGATCGAGCGACCGCAAATGCATGACTGACTTGACCGGCTGGCTTAGAACCGAACCGATCGAGAGCATCTGCCCGGTGCAAAGCCAGCCTGTCAGGGTATCGGGTTCGCGCCGAACGAGAAGTTTTGGCACGGGGCCACCGCGACCACGGCGATGACGCATGCCGCGATCCAAGGCTGGACGGCAAGGCCGGCCCTGAGATGGAGCGGGTCACCGAAGGACCGTATGCCGGGTCATGAGCTCGGGCCGCGCGTTCCGCAGTCAGCAACACGATGCCAAGAGCGTTCCGTCGGATTTCCATTCAGCTGAGACGCTCGGCGCCCAGCGGCGCATGAAACAAGGCGTCGATGCCGC
>NZ_BACT01000849.1:0-14109 GCF_000333255.1 Methylobacterium sp. B1
CGCCGTGAAGCCTTCGGGAAATTCCTCGGCGATGAAGCCTGTGGACAGCCGCCCCTCCTGCCAGCGCGGATGGGCCATCAGCGCCGAGAGGAACGGGATGTTGTGGCGGATGCCGTCGATGGCGAAGGCGTCGAGGGCCTCACCCTGCGCGGCGATCGCCTCGGCGCGCGTCGGCGCCCAGGTGACCAGCTTCGCGATCATCGGATCGTAGTGGATGGCGATCTCGCCGCCCTCCTCCACGCCGGTATCGTTGCGCACGATCGCCGTGCCCTGCCGGCCCTCCTCCGGCGGACGGTAGGTGGTCAGCCGGCCGATCGAGGGGAGGAAGTTGCGGGTCGGGTCCTCGGCATAGACGCGGCTCTCGACCGCCCAGCCGTTCAGCTTCACGTCGTCCTGGGTGATCGGCAGCTTCTCGCCGGCCGCGACCCGGATCATCAGCTCGACGAGGTCGAGGCCGGTGATCATCTCGGTGACCGGATGCTCGACCTGCAGACGGGTGTTCATCTCTAGGAAGTAGAAGGACTTGTCCTGCCCGGCGACGAACTCGACCGTTCCGGCCGAATCGTAGTTCACCGCCTTGGCCAGCGCGACCGCCTGCTCGCCCATCTTCCGGCGGGTCTTCTTGTCGAGGAGCGGCGACGGCGCCTCCTCGATCACCTTCTGGTTACGGCGCTGGATCGAGCACTCGCGCTCGCCGAGATAGACGACGTTGCCGTGCTTGTCGCCGATCAGCTGGATCTCGATGTGGCGCGGGTCGGTGATGAACTTCTCGATGAAGACGCGGTCGTCGCCGAAGGAGGAGGCCGCCTCCGACTTGGCGCGGGCGAAGCCCTCCGCCACCTCGTCGCCCGAATAGGCGATGCGCATGCCCTTACCGCCGCCGCCCGCGGAGGCCTTGATCATCACCGGGTAGCCGATCTCGTCGGCGATCGTCTTGGCGTGCTCGGGTGATTCGATCACGCCGAGGAAGCCCGGAACAGTCGAGACCTCGGCGGCGGCCGCCGCCTTCTTCGACTCGATCTTGTCGCCCATGGCGGCGATGGCCCCCGGGTTGGGGCCGATGAACACGATGCCGGCGGCTTCGAGCGCCTTCGGGAAGGCCTCGCGCTCGGACAGGAAGCCGTAGCCGGGATGGACCGCCTGGGCGCCGGTCTTCTTGCAGGCCTCGACGATCTTCTCGATCACGAGATAGGATTCGGATGCGGCAGCGGGGCCGATATGGACCGCCTCGTCCGCCATGGCGACGTGCACGGCGTCGCGATCGGCATCCGAGTAGACCGCTACGGTCTTGATGCCCATCCTCCGGGCGGTCTTGATCACGCGACAGGCGATCTCGCCCCGGTTGGCAATCAGGATCTTTTCGAACATCGCTGGCGCACTGCTTTCGAGATCGCCGGATTGCGCACCGGCTTGACTGTCCCGATAGATCAGTTGCGCCGCGGACGGAAGCTGTGCGTTGCTCCGAGGCTCACGCCGCCAGGGCAAAGGTCATCCGCGGGGCCGAAACCGTGTCCCGGGCGCGGCGGTTGGCTTCGAGGGCGAAGGCCACCAGCGATTCTGCGCTGCTCTGCGCCTCACGGACGACTTCCATCGCGATCCGGGCGCCCACCGCGCTCGGGCCGTCGCGGCCGCTGAGCGAGGCGGCCAGCCAGGCGGCGACGTCGCGGTCGATGTAGCCCGTCGGGCGCGAGCCCCACACGGCGAAGTCGACGACCGAGGCCACCAGGAAGTCGGCGAAGGCGTCGGAGCCGATCACGGCCCGCTCGAGGGCGATCAGCAGGTCGGCGTCCTCGCGGTTCATGAGGCCTTCCGGAAGAACCTCGCGCTTCAGGACCAGCAGGTCCTCGTCGCTGATCGTGCCGGTCGAAACAGCATGGTTGCAGAACTGTTGAACGGAGATGGTGGTCATGATCGCCTGCTCCTCCGACCTTTGCTGCGGCCGGTGCTAGTCCCTGTGTGTCTTCAACTTACGGGACCGCTTCCCTTCCAGAGGTTAATGGCGAGATCTGAACGGAAGTTCAGGTAAACACCCCCCGAGCAAGCAGGCTTATTGGGACGTTGACCGGTTGCGTTACCGGACGATGACCGAGGCCCCGACGGGGACCCGGTTGTAGAGGTCGACCACGTCGATGTTGCGCATCCGGATGCACCCGGAGGAGACCGCCTGCCCGATCTTCTCGGGCTCGTTGGTGCCGTGGATCCGGTAGAGCGTGTCCCGGCCGTGATCCGACAGGTACAGGGCGCGGGCGCCGAGGGGATTCATCGGGCCGCCCTGCATGGCGTGGACGTGCGGCCAGCGCTTGATCATCTCGGCCGGGGGATTCCAGGCCGGCCATTCCGCCTTGCGGTCGATTCGGGCGGTGCCGGTCCAGCCATAGGCCTCGTCGCCCACCGACACGCCGTAGCGGATCGCCTTGCCGCCCGGCAGCACGAGGTAGAGCTGCCGCTCCTTCGTCTCGACCACGATCGTGCCGGGCGATTCCCGGGTCGGATCGGCGACCTCATAGCGGGCGAAGTGCGGATCGAACTCGGCATCCGGGACGAGGGCCATGAATTCGGCATCGCGGGCCGAAAGGGCCGGATCGGGCACGCTCTTGAAGGTGCAGCCCGCCAGCAACAGCGCGCAGCCGATGACCGATGTGATGCGCATGGTCCTGCCCCGAAGATCCTCGGGGCCGTGGACGGAGCCTCGATGGATTGATGATCCGGGTCCGTCCCACGGAAGAATCGCGCAACCATAAGGGGGCAACGGCACCCCGCCGTAGTCCGCGCGTTGGGCCCGTGGCACATTGCCGGCTCCTGTTGCAGGTGCGCGACAGGAGAGCATCCGGGAGCGACCCTCGTGACCACCCTCTACGTGAGCCATCCCGCCAGCTTCGATCACGAGGTCCCGGAGGGACATCCGGAACGGCCGGCCCGGATGCGCGCCGTGGAGCGGGCCCTGGAGGATGAGCGCTTCGCCGGCCTCGTGCGGGCCTCTGCACCCAAGGCTGAGATCGAGGCGGTGACGCTCGCCCATCCGCGCGCCTACGTGGACGCGCTGGTGGCGGCGGTGCCCGAGCACGGCATGGTCGGCATCGATTCCGACACGATCCTGTCGGCGGGGAGCCTGGAGGCGACGCTGCGGGCGGTGGGCGGCGGAATGCACGCCGTCGATGCCGTCGTCGGCGGCGGGTGCCGCAACGCCTTCGTGGCCATGCGCCCGCCGGGCCACCATGCCGAGCGGACCCGGTCGATGGGCTTCTGCCTGTTCAACCATGCCGCCATCGCGGCCCGCCACGCCCGCCAGAAGCACGGGGCCGAGCGGGTGGCCCTGGTGGATTGGGACGTCCATCACGGCAACGGCAGCCAGGACATCTTCTGGGACGACGCCGCGGTGCTCTACTGCTCTACCCACCAGATGCCGCTCTACCCGGGGACGGGGGCATCGTCCGAGCGCGGCGAGAAGGACACGATCGTCAACGTGCCGCTGCGGCCCAACGACGACGGCGAGGTGTTTCGCGAAGCCTTCGAAACCGGCATCCTCCCGCGCCTGGAAACCTTCCGGCCGGACGTGATCGTGATCTCCGCCGGCTTCGACGCCCATCGGCTCGATCCGTTGGCCAATCTGCGCCTGGAAGCGGAGGATTTCGGCTGGGCGACCCGCCGGCTCATGGATGTCGCGGACCGCTGCGCCGGCGGGCGGATCGTCTCGATCCTGGAGGGCGGCTACAGTCTCGAGGGGCTCGGCAAATCGGTGGCCGCCCATGTCGACGCGTTGATGGGGCGCTGACGGCGGCGCTGCATCGCGATTGCACCCGCTCCCGCGCGCGCCATAATCTGCGCTTCGAGAGACTGCCGCCATGCTGACGCTGAGCCGGATGCCGTCGCTTGCGCGCCAGCGCGTCGACCGCACCGGCGCAGCCCGTCCGGGTTTCGGCCGATGACGCTCACGGGCTTCCTGACCTATGCGCTGGCCCTGGGCGTTGCCGCCGCTGTGCCGGGACCCGGCGTCGTCGCGCTTGTCGCGCGGGCCCTCAGCTCGGGCTTCGGCGCCGCGATGGCCTTTTCGGCCGGTCTGATCCTGGGCGACCTGACCTATCTCGCCGCCGCGATCTTCGGCCTGTCACTGATTGCGGAGGCATTCGGCGCAGTCTTCGCCGTCATCCGCTACGGCGCGGCGCTCTATCTCGCTTACTTGGCGTTCCGGCTCTGGCGCGCCGCCGGAACGGCTGTCCGGATCGCGGGCGAAGCCCGCGACCGGCCGCTGACCAGCTTCGTCGCCGGCCTGACCATCACCCTGGGCAATCCGAAGACGATCGTCTTCTACCTCGCGATCCTGCCCACGCTCGTCGATCTGCGGCGCGTGACGGCGGCCGATGTCGTCGCACTCATCCTGATCACGGCCGCGATCCTGCTGGCCGTGATGACGCCCTACGCGGCGCTGGCGGCCCGGGCGCGCGAGACCCTGCGACGGCCCGCCGTCCGCGTGCGGCTGAACCGGGGTGCCGCCGCCATCATGGCCGGCGCCGCGGTCTGGACCGTCCTGCGCCGCGCCTGAAGAGCGTCAGCCCTCCAGGGGCTCGTCGCCCAAGAGCTCGATGCCGAATCCCGAAAGGCCGACATAGGAGCGCGACGAGGTCGCGAGGTTGCGGATCGAAACCACGCCGAGATCGCGCAAAATCTGGGCGCCGAGCCCGATCTCGCGCCATTGCCGCGCCCGCAGGGCCTCCGTGCCCTCGTCGGTGACGGTCTTCACCGGCACGCCCGCAGTCCCGTCCCGGAGATAGACCAGCACGCCTCGCCCGACGGCCGCGAAGCGCTTCAGCACGGCGTCGATCTGCTTTCCCCCGCCGATCACGTCGGCGGCGACGTTGGAGCGGTGCAGGCGCACGAGCACGTCCCCGCCCGTCGCCGATGTCGCCCATCACGAAGGCGAATTGCTGGATCGATTCAAAGGGCGTCGAGAACACGTAGGCGTTCACGTCGCCGTGGTTCGAGCGGACCGTGAAGTGGCCGACCCGCTCCACCAGCCGGTCGCGCGCCTGCCGGTAGGCGATGAGATCGGCCACCGAGACCTGCTTGAGGCCGTGCGTCTCGGCGAAGGCCTCGATCTGCGGCCCCTTCATCACGGTGCCGTCGTCGTTGGCGAGCTCGCAGATCACGCCGACGGGCGGCAGCTCGGCGAGGCGGCACAGGTCGACCGCGGCCTCGGTATGGCCCGAGCGCATGAGCACGCCGCCGTCCCGGGCGATGAGCGGGAAGACGTGGCCGGGCCGCACGAAGTCGCCCGCGCCCATGTTGCCGTTGGCCAGCGCCCGCACCGTGTTGCAGCGCTGCTCGGCCGAGATCCCCGTGGTCAGGCCGTGCTTGACGTCGACCGTGACGGTGAAGGCCGTACCCAGCGGCGCGTCGTTCGACGCCACCATGGGAGCGAGGTGCAGCCGCCGCGCCTCGCTCTGCGTGATCGGCGCGCAGACGATGCCGCAGGTGTTGCGGATGATGAACGCCATCTTCTCCGGCGTGCAGAGCGAGGCGGCGACGACGAGGTCGCCCTCGTTCTCGCGATCGTCATCGTCGGTGACGACCACGATCTCGCCGCGGGCGAAGGCCGCGATGGCCTCTGTGACGGAGCAGTGGGGCACGGGCATTCTCGAATCGTTGGGACGGACCCGGATCAGGGCTGCGATCCGACCTGTCCGCGATGGCGCAGATAGTGATCCGCCAGCACGCAGGCCATCATGGCCTCCGCAACCGGCACGGCGCGGATGCCGACACAGGGATCGTGCCGGCCCTTGGTGACGAGATCGACCTCGCTGCCGTCGCGGCTGACCGAACGGCGGGGCGTCAGGATCGAGGAGGTTGGCTTCACGGCGAAGCGCACCACGACCGGCTCGCCGTTGGAGATGCCGCCGAGGATGCCGCCGGCATGGTTCGCCAGGAAACGCGGCCGATCGCCGTTGCCGGCGCGCATCTCGTCGGCATTGTCTTCGCCCCGCAGGGCCGCCGACGCGAACCCGTCGCCGATCTCGACGCCCTTCACGGCGTTGATCGACATCATCGCCGCGGCGAGATCGGCGTCGAGCTTGCCGTAGACCGGCGCGCCGAGGCCAGGCGGCACGCCCTCGGCCACGACCTCGATGACGGCGCCGACCGACGAGCCGTCCTTCCGGATCTCGTCGAGGTAGGTCTCGTAGAAAGCGGCCGTCTCGGCATCGGGGCAGAAGAACGGGTTGTCGCCGACCGCGGCCCAGTCCCAACGGGACCGGTCGATGGCGTGCGGTCCCATCTGCACCAGGGCTGCCCGGATGGTCACGCCCGGGATGACCTTGCGCGCCACGGCGCCGGCCGCGACCCGCGCGGCGGTCTCGCGCGCCGAGGACCGGCCGCCGCCGCGATAGTCGCGAATGCCGTACTTCACGTCGTAGGTGTAGTCGGCATGGCCGGGGCGGTAGCTGTCGCGGATCTCCGAATAGTCCTTGGAGCGCTGGTCCGTGTTCTCGATCATCAGCGCGATCGGCGTGCCGGTGGTGAGCTGGCGGCCGCCGGTGCGGTCGTCCGCGAACACGCCGGACAGGATCTTCACCTGATCGGGCTCGCGGCGCTGCGTCGTGAACCGCGACTGGCCGGGCTTCCGGCGATCCAGCTCGGCCTGGATCTCCTCGGACTCCAGGGGCAGGCCCGGCGGGCAGCCGTCGACGACGCAGCCGAGTGCGATCCCGTGGCTCTCGCCGAAGGTCGTGACGCGGAACAGGTGGCCGAAGGTGTTGTGCGACATGGCGCCGTTGCCTTAGCGCGGGAGCGCCGGGGGCACAAACGCGGTGCCTGCAAGGGGCCGGGCGGAGGGCTGGGTAGAGGGCTTGGCGGATGCGTTCGTTCGCTCGGTATCCCCGTCCCTGCGGGCGCAGCGCAGCGATCCCGGGCAGCGGAACAGCGGCGTCCCCGGATTGCGTCGCTGCGTCAGGACGGCCCTCGCAGCGGCCTGCGATCTCATGCCGTCCCGCCCGAACGGGGCAGGTCGAGCCCGCCCCGCGCCTTCAGCGCCCGATATGCCGCGACCGCCACGGCGAGATCCCGGTGCAGGCGGCGCTCGTCGCCGAGATCGGGAAGGTCGTAGGTGAGGCCGAGGATGTGGGCGGCCTCGTAGCCCTCCGGCAATTCGCCCGCGCTGCCGAGGGCGATCGTCGCGTTCGGCAGCGCGTCGGCGAAGTCCGAGAGCCGCGCCTTGAGCGCAGCGCCGCTGGCACGGAGATGGGCGCCGGCCGCCGCTGGACCGTGGCTCCGGATCGCCGCCACCGTTCCCTGCGCCAGCGACAGGTGCACCGCCTCGCGATGGGCCGGGAACAGGTAGACGAGGTAGTAGCCCCGCGTGGCGCTGGTGGTGATGGCGGGGTCGAACACGGCGAGCCAGGGGATCGCGGCCCAATGGCTTCCGCGCCCGGGACTGCCCTTGACCAGGAACGGCCCGTCGATCGGCGCCAGTGCGGCGCGCAGCTCCTCCGGCGCGCCCTTGCGGATGACGGAGGCCAGCGGATGGCCGGCCGGCGGGTCGAGCCGGGCGAGCGGGTATTCCTCGATGATCCGCCGGAGCGCGTGGCCGAGACTCACGGCCGCGTCAGGACCCCACCGGTGATCGCCTCGCGCACCCCGGTGGTCGACGGCAAGGTGATCGGCAGGCCCTTGAGCGAACGCACCGCCAGATACGCGAAGGCCTGCGCCTCCAGGTAGGCCGAGGACCAGCCGATGGCGTCCGCGGTCGTGATCTCCGCGCGCAGATGATAGTTGAGGAGCCGTACCAGCTCGCCGTTGCGCGCGCCGCCGCCGGCCACGATCCAGCGGGTCGGGATCTCGGGGGCGTGGTCGAGGGCGCGGGCCACCGCGCGCGCCGTGAAGGCCGTCAGGGTGGCGGCGCCGTCCTCGGTGGAGAGCTGGCCGGCGAGCTTGTGGGAGAACCAGTTCCGGTCGAGCGACTTCGGCGGCTTGCGGAAGAAGAACGGGTGCGTCAGCAGCCAGGCCAGCAGCTGCTCGTCGGGACGGCCCCGGGCCGCGGTGCGACCGCCATCGTCGAGGTTCTTGCCCTCGCGCTCCTGCATCCATTCGTCGATCAGCGCATTGCCGGGACCGGTGTCGAAGGCGATGACGCCGCCCTTCGAGTCGATCAGCGTCGCGTTGGCGACGCCGCCGATGTTGAGGATGCCGAACGGCCCGTCGAAGCCCGAGGCCTCGGCGAGCGCCTTGTGGAAGACCGGCACCAGGGGCGCCCCCTGCCCGCCCGCCTCGATATCGGCCCGGCGCAGGTCCGAGACGACCGGGATGCCGAGCCGGGTCGCCAGCGCCTGCCCGTCGCCGATCTGGATCGAGATGCGCTGGTCCGGCCGGTGGATCACCGTCTGGCCGTGGAAGCCGATCACGTCGATCTCGGACGCTGACAGGCCGTGCTCCTCCAGGAAGCGCTCCACGGCCTCGGCATGGGCCAGGTGACGAACGCTTCCGCCTCCGGCAGCCGCCCGGGCCGGTCGCCGGGATGGAGCACGGATTCGGCATCCTTGGTGGCCGCGCGCAGGAGCGCCTTCTCGTCGTCGGTATAGCCGCGGTAGCCGGTGGGACCCAGCGGCTCCAGGAAGTTGTTGTGGCCCTTGACCACGTGGACCCGCTCGCCGTCGGTCTCGATCAGCGCGATGTCGACGCCGTCCAGCGAGGTGCCGCTCATCAGTCCGATCGCGCGCATCATCGCCATGCCGCCCTGCCCCGTGCCTTTCGGCCAACGCCCTGCTAAGAGCGCGCCGTATCCTGAACCCAGCGCGAGCTAGCATGCGGGGCCTCGGCCTGTCGCGCCAGCGCGCGACCCGAGATGGCAGCCATGACCGCCGAGAGCTTCGCGCCGAAATCCGACTTCCTGCGGATCCTGACCGAGCGCGGCTATATCCACCAGACCTCGGACCTGGCCGGCATCGACGCCGCGGCCCTGGAAGGGCGGCTGACCACCTATGTCGGCTACGATTGCACGGCGCCCTCGCTGCATGTCGGGCACCTGCTGTCGATCATGATGCTGCACTGGCTGCAGGCCACGGGGGGGCGGCCGATCGCCCTGATGGGCGGCGGCACCACCCGGGTCGGCGACCCGTCGGGCCGCGACGAGACCCGCAAGATCCTCACCGTCGAGCAGATCGACGCCAACAAGGCCGAGATCCGCAAGACCTTCGATCGGTTCCTCCGCTTCGGCGAAGGGGCCGGCGACGCCGTGATGGTCGACAACGCCGAGTGGCTGACCAAGCTCAACTACATCGAGATGCTGCGCGACATCGGCCGGCATTTCTCGGTGAACCGGATGCTGTCGATGGACAGCGTGCGCCTGCGCCTGGAGCGCGACCAGGAGCTGTCGTTCCTGGAGTTCAACTACATGATCCTCCAGTCCTACGACTTCGTCGAGCTGAACCGTCGCTACGGCTGCGTCATGCAGATGGGCGGGTCGGATCAATGGGGCAACATCGTCAACGGCATCGATCTCGGCCGCCGCATGGGCACGCCGCAGCTCTACGCCCTGACCTGCCCGCTGCTGACGACATCCTCGGGCGCCAAGATGGGCAAGACCGCGGCCGGGGCCGTCTGGCTCAACCCGGAGATGCTGAAGCCGTACGATTACTGGCAGTTCTGGCGGAACACCGAGGACGCGGACGTGGCCCGCTTCCTCAAGCTGTTCACCCTGCTGCCGATGGAGGAGATCGCGCGTCTCGCCGCGCTCGCCGGCTCCGAGATCAACGCGGCCAAGACGGTGTTGGCCACCGAGGCCACCGCGCTGATGCACGGCCGCGAGGTCGCGGAGGCCGCCGCCGAGACCGCGCGCAAGACCTTCGTGGAAGGGACGCTGGCCGCCGACCTGCCGAGCGTGACCGTGCCGTCGGCCACCCTGGAGGCCGGGCTCGGGGTGCTCACCGCCTTCGGCCCGGACGTCGCCAAGCTCGTGCCCTCCACCAGCGAGGCGCGCCGGCAGATCAAGGGCGGCGGCCTGCGGGTCAACGATGTACCGGTCACGGATGAGAAGGCGATGCTCGGCCAGGGCGACCTGACCCCGGACGGCGTGATCAAGCTGTCCTTCGGCAAGAAGCGGCACGTGCTGCTCCGGCCGGAATGAGCCGTCCGGCCGCCTGGATCCGCGACGGGAAACAGCCCGCGTGAGCCTTGCCCGGATCCTGGTGATCGACGACGAGCCGCCGATCCGCCGGCTGCTCCGCACCGGCCTCGGGACGCAGGATTACGCGGTCGCCGAGGCCGCCGACGGGGCCGCGGCGCTCGCCGCCCTGGAGGCCGGGGGCGTGGATCTCGCGATCCTCGATCTCGGCCTGCCGGACATGCCCGGCCATGCCCTCCTTGCGGCGATCCGCGAGCGCTGGCCCGACCTGCCGGTCGTGATCCTGTCGAGTCGCGACGACGAGCGCGGCAAGGTCGAGGCCCTCGATCTCGGGGCCGACGATTACGTCACCAAACCTTTCGGCATGAACGAGCTGCTGGCGCGCATCCGCACGGCCCTGCGCCATCGCCTGGCCATGCAGGGGGAGCGGCCGGTCTTCCGGGTCGACGACCTCTCGGTCGATCTCGTCCGCCGCGTCGTCCGGGTCGGCGAGCGCGCGGTGAAGCTGTCGCCCCGGGAATATGAGTTCCTGCGCGTGCTGGTGCAGCATGCCGGCAAGGTGCTGACCCACGCGCAGCTCATGCGCCACGCGCCGGCCTCGTCGGATCCGCAATACCTGCGCGTCTATATCCGGCAGCTGCGCCAGAAGCTGGAGCCCGATCCGGAGCGCCCGCGCTACCTGCTCACCGAGACCGGCGTGGGCTACCGCCTGCGTGCGCCGGACTGAGCCCGGCGCGCTGCCTCACGGCTCCAGGCCTTCCGCCGCGCGCCGCGCCGCCCGCAGCTTCTCGACCCGCGCCACCGAGAACACCGAGGCCTCGTAGAGCAGCAGCATCGGGATCGCGAGGGAGAGCTGGGAGATCACGTCCGGCGGCGTCAGGATCGCGGCGGCGACGAAGACCAGCACGATGGCATAGCGCCTCTTCTCCCGCAGGAAGGCCGCGTCGATGATCCCGATCTGACCGAGCAGCGTCAGGATTACCGGCAGCTGGAACGCGATCCCGAACGCGAAGATCAGCGTCATGATCAGCGACAGGTATTCGTCGACCTTCGGGAGCAGCTTGATCGTCGGCTCCCCGGCCACGCCCACCTGCTGGAGCGACACCGAGAATTTGATCAGCAGCGGCATCGCCAGGAAGAACACCACCAGCGCGCCGAGCACGAAGAAGATCGGCGTGGCCACGAGGTAGGGCAGGAACGCCTTCCGCTCGTTGCGGTAGAGGCCCGGGGCCACGAAGGCGTAGATCTGCGTGGCGATCACCGGGAAGGCCAGGAAGGCCGCCCCGAAGACGCTGAGCTTGATGTTGGTGAACACCTGCTCGAGGAAGTGCGTGGCGATCAGCTCGGCGTTCTGCGCACCCACGATCGAGACATAGGGGTAGACCAGAACGTTGTAGATATCGCGCGAGAAGAAGAAGCAGGCGAAGAACATCAGCACGAATGCGATCAGCGACTTGATCAGCCGCGCCCGCAATTCGATCAGGTGTTCGAGCAGGGGCGCCCGCGACGCCTCGATCTCGGCCTCGTCCGCATCGCTGATCATCGGGCGGCCGTGCCGTTCTGGGACTCTTCGGTGGCGTGATGCGGGGCGGGCGGAGGCCCGAACGGATCGTCCACCGACCCGGGCACGGGCAGGGGTGCCTCCGCCATCTGCGGTGCAGGATCATGGGACGATTCGGCGGGCGGCGTCCCCGAGACCGGGGCCGGTGCTGCGGCGTCCTGCTCGGCCTTGAGCTGCGCCGTGGCATCGGCGAGGGATCGGGTCTCGACCGGCGGCTTCTCCGGGCCGAGCTTCTCCGGGCCGACCTTGGCCCGGCCCTCGACGGCGCCCTTCAACTCGTCGCGGATGGTCTGCACGGGATTGAAGGTCGAACTCGCATTCCGGACCGTGTTGCGGATCCCGTCGACCTCGCGCCGGACATCGTCGAGCTCCGCCTCGCGGATCGCCTCGTTGAACTGCATCTGAAATTCGCCGGCCATGCGGCGCAGCTTCGAGGTGATCTGCCCGACGGTGCGCAGCGCCTTCGGCAGATCCTTCGGCCCGATGACGATGAGGGCGACGCCGCCGATCAGCATCACCTCGCCCCAGCTCATGTCCAGCATGTCGTCGACGGTCCTGCTGCCCTGAGATCCGGCGCGGTGGCCGGACCCCGTCAGGCTCTACACGAGCGCGTGCGCTCTGCCAGTCCTACAGTCGCGCCCGCCGTCAGACCGGCTTGCGCTCGCCGCCGGGAAGATGGCTCGCCGGGATCGCCGTGCCGGGGCTCGTCTCGGTGGCGTGCGGGATGGTGCGGACCGGTTCGGCCGGCGGCGGCGCGGCCTGGCTGACCGGAGGGGTCTCATCCTCGGCCATGCCCTTCTTGAAGGCTTTGATGCCCTTCGCGACGTCGCCCATCAGATCGGACACCTTGCCGCGTCCGAAGAGCAGCATCACGATGACCGCGACGATGACCCAGTGCCAGATACTCATGCTGCCCATGGCAACCTCCTGCGGGCGCCCCGAAGAAGCGGGAGCGCGACGCCACGTCCGGTTGAGGATTTCGGGGCGAACCTAGGGATCGCGCCGCCCGAACACAAGCAGAGGCGATGCCACGGCCGGTGGAAGGCCGCGGTGGAAGGCCGCAAGGGGCCCAGGTCAGGCGGCGGCGAGGGCCGCGGCGAAGCGCTCCCGGGCTTCCGGAACGTCGAGTCCGTCGCCGGCGGGGTCGAGCTGCGCCAGCGCGGAGGCGGCGCGGCGCGCGGCCTCTCCGGTGAGCGCGGGCGCCGCTTCGGCCACGGCGCGCATTTCGTCCATGGCGCCGTTGCAGTGGAGCCCGATATCGATCCCCGCCGCGAAGGCGCGCTCCGTCCGGTCGCGGAACGAGCCGGTCAGCGCGTGCATGGAGAGATCGTCGGTCATCAGAAGCCCGTCGAACCCGATGGTGCCGCGGATGATGTCGCGGATGACGATGGCGGACTGGGTGGCCGGCCGGTCGGGGTCGATGGCGGTGAAGACCACGTGGGCGCTCATCGCCATCGGCAGGTCGGCGAGCGCCCGGAAGGTCCGGAAATCCTGCTCCGCCAGATCCGCGCGCGTCGCATCCACCACCGGAAGGCCGTGGTGGCTGTCACAGGTGGCGCGCCCATGCCCCGGGATGTGCTTCATCACCGGCAGGACGCCCCCGGCCATCAGGCCCTCGGCGACCGCGCGGCCGATCTCGGCCACCCTGTCCGGGCTGGTCCCGTAGGCCCGGTCGCCGATGATGTCGTGCGAGCCCGGCGCCGGCACGTCGAGGACGGGGGCGCAGTCGACGTTGATGCCGACTTCCGCGAGGTCGTGCGCCATCAGGCGCGCGCCGAGGCGGGCGACGGCCGCGGCGCTGCCGTTCAGGCGTCCGTAGCGGCCGCCGGCCGGGTAGGCCGGCCAGTGGGGCGGACCCATGCGCTGGACCCGGCCCCCCTCCTGATCGATCAGGATCGGCGCGCGATCGGATCCGACGCAGTCCCGCAGCGCGCCGGTGAGGGCGCGGACCTCGTCCGGGGTTCCGATGTTGCGCTTGAACAGGATGAAGCCCCAGGGCTTCACGTCCCGGAAGAAGGACCGCTCCTCCGCCGAGAGCGACGAGCCGGTGCAACCGAGGATCAGGGCGCGGGAGGTCATCAGGAACGGCTCGGAAACTGCTCGGTGGCGGCGCGAAGACGGCGGCGGGATCGCCGGGCGGTTCGGCTCGATGGCGACAGAGTCGGGCGGGAACGGGGAGCCGGCAAGACCAAACCGCGGCTCCGGGCGGAGGCCGGAGCGATGCCGCCGCCGGTGTGGCCTGCAAGACTCGGTCGGCAAGACTCGGTCGGCGAGCCTCGGTCGGCGGGGCGCCCGAGCGGATCACCGCGGGCGGGAGCGCTGCCCCGACCGCGGCTTTCCGTCAGAACCTCAGTTCTTGGCCACGAAGCACTGGCCGCCCTCGCCCTGCAGGGCGCTGCACAGGCTCGCGGCCTGGGCCTTCTCCAGGGGTCCGACGCGG
>NZ_BACT01000848.1:0-188 GCF_000333255.1 Methylobacterium sp. B1
CCGGTTGATCCGCACGAGCCGCCGGGCGCTCCAGCCGGCGCCCACCGAGCGGATCAGCCGGGTGACCACCGCGCCGACCCACATGCCCACCACCGAGGCGATCACCCCGTTGGCGAAGGGCGCGAAGTCGCCGCTGTAGCCGTTCTGGAGCGCCAGAAGCGTCGCGCCGTTCAGCGCCGCGCCCATGC
>NZ_BACT01000847.1:0-794 GCF_000333255.1 Methylobacterium sp. B1
CCGGTCTTCTTGGCGTTCTCTTTCCGCTTCTTGTTGCGCTCCTCCATCTGCTTGATGGATTCGGCCTGCTTGCTGACCTCCTTCGGGTCGTGCTTGGGATCGTACTTGGTCCCGGCGACCTTCTCGGGGAAGCCGGGCTTCGGCTGCCAGCAATTGCCCGGCGCCTTGCAGGTCTGCCCGTCATAGGCCAGCGCCGGCACCGCGAAGGCCGCCCCCGCGATCAGCATCGCCGTCGTGATCACTGTGCGCATCGTTGATTCCTCCGTCTCTTCCTTGGCCGGCCGGTCGGGCCGTCGGTTCGCCCCGTCTCCTGCGGGGCGCGACTTGCCGAGAACGGCTAGTCCAGCGGCTTGCACTGGCCGGGCACGTCCTTGGCAAAGGTCTCGCCCTCCTTGAAGGGCTTGTAAGTCTTCTTCTGCGCGTCGGTGAGCCACTCGGCATCCTTCACCGGACCCGTGTAGAGATGGCGGATCCAGGCGATGACCTGCAGCATCTCGTCGGGATTGAGATCCTCGTTGTGCGGTCCCATCATGCCGTTGGCGCCGCCCCAGAGGGTCGAGAACAGGCCGACATCGGTCGTGTTCGCCGGGTAGGTCCAGTAATCGTCGTTGAGGCCGGGCCCGACCTTGCCCTCGCCGAGATGGCCGTGGCAGCCGGAGCACGAGGTCAGGAACAGGCTCTCGCCGTTGCGCAGGCAGGACTTGTCGTCGATGTAGAGATTCTTGCCGGTCTGGAAGAAGGTCTTGACCGCCTGCGTGTCCCGCCCGCCCGGCTTGCCCTCGGCCGTGTCCATC
>NZ_BACT01000846.1:0-1649 GCF_000333255.1 Methylobacterium sp. B1
GCGGCGGACAGACGCGTTGCGCAAGCCTTCGAGACCCATGCGGAGGAGAGCGCCCAGCAGGTGGAGCGCCTGACGCAGGTCTTCGAGATCATCGGCAAGCCGGCCCGGGCCAAGACCTGCGAGGCGATGCAGGGGATCGTCTCCGAGATGGAGGAGGACCTCGACGACTTCGCGGGCAGCCCGGCCGCCGACGCGGTTCTGGCCGCCTGCGCCCAGGCGGTGGAGCATTACGAGATCGCCCGCTACGGCACCCTGAAGACCTGGGCCGCGCAGCTCGGCTACGCGGATGCCGCCAAGCTCCTGGACGAGACCCTGCAGGAGGAGAAGACCACCGACGCGCTGCTCTCCCGGATCGCCGGGACGATCAACGCGGCGGCCGATGCCGGGGAGGGCGAGGCGGAACCGGCGAAGGGCAAGGGCAAGAAGGGCGCCTGATCGCCCACGGGGCCCGGCGCCCCTCGCGGGTGCCGGACAGCGGGGCCGCCCTCCGGCCGGGCCCGGCTCAGTTCGCCTTCTCGATGGCGCTGAGCGGCGTCCAGTAGCAGCGGTCCTGCGCGTCCTTCAGGGCGAGGCAGCCGTAGCTCATCGTCCGGGACTCGAGCCGGACTTCCTCGCCGGGCTTGAAGGACCGGCACTCGCCGCTGGCGAGGCTGCCCTTCAGCAACTGCCCGAACCCGGATTCGTCGCCCGCCATGACCAGCTTGAACAGGCGGTCGGTGACCTCCTGGCTGTGGCAGCCGAACCGCTCCTGGACGACCGTCTCGGCCGCGGCGGGCCGGGACAGGGCGGCGGTGACGGCGAGGGCGGCGAGGACGGGCAGGGCGAAGCGCATGCGCGGAACATATCCGCGGACCGCCCCGTGTCGAGCCCTCGGCGCGCCGGGGAGCCGCGGAGGATCGCCGCGGGTAACCCCGGCGCGGATCGCGGCGCGGTCGATCAGGAACGTGGCACCGCTCGGCCTCGGAACCTGGACGGGGGAGGTTCCTTCAATCCGAGCCGGCGCGTCCGGAGCGGGAATCCCGGCGTCGGCGGTCCGCCGACGCGCGCCCGGAAGCCCCTTGTCGAGAGCGCGGGTGCCTCGCGGGATCAAGCCGCCCCCGGCTGCCGCGAAGGCCGCCGTCGCCGGCGTGCCGGGCGGCGAGGACGGGCAGTGCCGATTTGCCCTACGCGGCGACGAGCCTGACCACGACGTCCTCGGCATAGACGAGGGTTGCCATGACGCCGGACCGGATCCGATCGAACACCGCGTCGAGATCCCCGACGCTCTGCATCAGCACGGCGCACGAGAGGGCGACGATCTGCGGGGTGCGATCCGTCCCTTCGGCGAGGAAGTCGCGGATCGCATCGACGAGGGACGCGGTGGCGTCCGCCTCCGCGGAGGCGCCGAGGACATGCAGGCAATCCTGCCGCAGGGACACGAGATTGCCGTCAACGACCGAGACCCATTGCCGGTCGTGATCGTAGATGAGCCAGCGCACCGATCCCGCCGCCACGGGAGCCAGTCCCGCGAGATAGCGCTGAGCGGCTGCATCATCGAACATGGCGCGGGTTTAACGCCCGGCGGCCGGAACGCCAACGCGTCGGATCACCGTTGCGGAGCCCGCGGATCCGCCGCGACGAGCCCGCAGATCGGGCGCGGGCGTTCGAGC
>NZ_BACT01000845.1:0-4071 GCF_000333255.1 Methylobacterium sp. B1
CGCGGGCCTCNCGCGGTCCCGGCCCCGCAGCATGGACCACGCGCCCGTCGCCGCCACGCAGAAGCTGGTGGTGACGTAGGCGGCCAGGACCATGTGGGGGAAGCGGACCCAGACGACCCCGTTGAAGAGGATCGCCCACCAGTCGGTCGGCACGAACACGCCGTCCGGCCGCAGGGCGAAGCCGGTCGGATACTGCATCCACGAGTTGTTCACGAGGATCCAGAACGACGACAGGCTGGTGCCGAGGCAGACCATCAGGCAGGCGAACAGGTAGAACCAGCGCGGCACCCGCCGCCGGCCGAACATCAGCACGCCGAAGAACGAGGCCTCCAGCGCGAAGGCCGTGAAGCTCTCGTAGCCGAGAAGCGGCCCCTGGATCGGCCCGGTGCGGCGGGCGAGCTCGCTCCAGTTGGTGCCGAACTGGAACGCCATGACGATGCCGGAGACGACCCCGAGCCCGAAGGCGACCGCGAAGATCTTGAGCCAGAAGTCGAACAGGCGGTCGTAGACCGGCTCGCCCGAGATCATCGCCCGCGCCTGGAGGAAGGCGAGCCAGGCCGCCAGCCCGACCGTGAAGGCCGGGAAGATGATGTGGAACGAGACCGTGAAGGCGAACTGGATGCGCGACAGCATCAGGGCGGAGATGTCCATCGTTCCTCTCTCCAGCCGAAGCTTGCCGCTCCGCCGCCCCCGCTCGGGCGCGTCGCACCCTCAGATGTCCACCGGCGGGGCGCGGGGAACCGCGCCTCGCGGAAGTGTCAGACGGTGTCGATCCTCAGGATCGGCGCCGTCTCGGCCCGGCTGCGCCGGCAGGCCTCGGCATCCTGCTTGAGGTCGATGCCGTAGGTCGGGATCACGGCCTTGAGGCGGGGCAGCCAGCCCTCCGGCGTCAGCCGGTCGGCGAAGCACTTCTCCAGCACCTCGACCGCGATGAAGGCCGCCGTCGAGGCGCCCGGCGAGGCCCCGAGCAGCGCGCAGATCGAGTGGTCGGCGGCGGCCACGAGCTCGGTGCCGAATTCGAGGTAGCCCTCCTCCAGCGGGTTCGACTGGCCGGTCGGCTTGATCGTCTGCACCCGCTGGCCGGCGACCGCCGACGTCCAGTCCTGCTTCAGCGCCTTGGGGAAGAACTGCTTCAGGGTCGCGAACTGGTGGTCGGAACTCTGGAGCACCTGGCCCACGAGGTACTCGGTCAGCGCGACGTTGTCCTTGGCGACGTCGAGCAGCGGCACGATGTTGTGCGGGGTCAGCGCGGTGAACAGGTCCGTGAGCGCGCCGTGCTTGAGGAAGCGCGACGAGAAGCCCGCATAGGGTCCGAACAGCAGCGAGCGCTTGCCGCCGATGATGCGGGTGTCGAGGTGGGGCACCGACATCGGCGGCGAGCCGGAGGCCGCCTTGCCGTAGACCTTGGCGTGGTGGCGCGCGCTGACCGCGTCGACGTCGCAGCGCAGCCAGATGCCGGAGACCGGGAAGCCGCCGTAGCCGCGCCCCTCCGGGATCTTCGAGGCCTGCAGCAGCGGCAGCGAGCCGCCGCCCGCGCCGATGAACACGAACTTCGCCGTCACGGTCTGGCGCGTGCCGTCGTAGGTGTCCTCGACGGTGACGGCCCAGCGGCCGTCGTCGACCCGGTCGAGGGCGACGACCTTCCGGTTGTAGTGCACGGAAAAGCCGGGCTGCGCCGCGAGCTGCTTGACCAGCAGGTGCGTGAGGGCGCCGTAATCGACATCCGTCCCGGTGACGATCCGGGTGGCGGCGATGGGCTCGCCGGGGCCGCGGCCCTCGATGATCAGCGGCGCCCAGCCGGCGATGACCTGCGGGTCCTCGCTGTACTCCATGCCGTGATAGCAATGGTGCGCCGACATCGCGGCATAGCGCGCCTTGAGGAACGCGACGTTCTCGGCCCCCCAGACGAAGCTCATGTGCGGGCAGGGATGGATGAAGGCGCGGGGATCGGGGATCGCGCCCTTCCGCACGAGATGCGCCCAGAGCTGGCGCGAGATGTCGAACTCGGTGTTGACCTCCAGGGCCTTGGCGATGTCGACGCTGCCGTCGGGGCGCTGGGGCGTGTAGTTCAACTCGCAATTGGCCGCGTGGCCGGTGCCGGCGTTGTTCCAGCCCTCCGAGCTCTCCTGCGCGCAGTCGTGGAGCGTCTCGAACATCGCGATCCGCAGTGACGGCTCCAGCTCCTTCAGGACCGTGCCGAAGGTCGCGCTCATGATCCCGGCGCCGATGAGCACCACGTCGGGAGTGTCGTCGTCGCTTAGGCCGGCCATCGCGGAACTCCTGGCACCGGTTCGGGGGAACTCACTGGGCGTTCGGGAGGAAGGGCAGCCGGGCCTCGGCGCCGGGGGCGAGGATCACGTAGGCCCGGCACCAGGGCTCGTCGTCGACGAGGCGCCAGGAATGGCCGGAGCCGGCCGTGTCCTCGGCGATGAGGATGTCGCCGGGGCGAATCGTGAAATGCGCCCCGGCCTTCGTCTGGAAGTCGAGGGTGCCGCGCAGGGTAATGACGAACTGGCGGGTCGGGGCCGTGTGCCACGCGTAGGTGCCGCCGGACTGCGTCTCCCGGAAAGAGATCGAGACCACGTCGGTCGTGCCGCTGAGGATGTCGCCGCGCTCGCCGTGGGGCAGGTCGATGACGCCCTCCGCGAAGTGGGAATTGCCGTCGTCACCGGTCCAGATGCGAACGCAGCGGATCATCGGGCTGATCTCCAGCTTGGGATCGGCGCGTCAGCGCCAGAGGTTGGTCTTGGCGAGGTCGACGATCTCGGTCCCGCGCCCGTCGATTACCGCCTTGGCGAGCCACATCCCGAAGCCCGTCACCTGCTCGAGGCCGACCTTCGGCGGCATCGACAGTTCCTGGCGGGCCGAGACGACGTCGAGGAGAGCCGGACCGTCGTGGTCGAGCAGCGCGCGCATCGCGTCCGGCAGTTCGGCCGGATCCTCGACGCGCCGGGCGAAGATGCCGGCCCCGCGCGCCATGGCGGCGAAGTCCGGGTTCACCAGTTCGACGCCGGTCTCGAGGAAGCCCGCGGCCTTCATCTCCATCTCGACGAAGCCCAGGGTGCCGTTGTTCAGCACCACGATCTTCACCGGCAGCTTGTGCTGGTTGAGGGTCAGCAGGTCGCCCATCAGCATGGCGAAGCCGCCGTCGCCGGAGAACGAGATGATCTGCCGCCCGGGATAGGCCGCCTGCGCGCCGATCGCCTGCGGCAGGGCGTTGGCCATGGAGCCGTGGTTGAGCGAGCCGATCAGCCGGCGCTTGCCGTTCATGGCGAGGTAGCGGGCCGCCCAGATCGTCGGCGTGCCGACGTCGAAGGTGAACACCGCGTCCTCGGAGGCCGCCTCGCTCAGGGTGCGGGCGACGTATTGCGGGTGGATCTTGCCCCCGGGCTTGCCCACCGCCAGGGCGTCGAGCCCGGCGCGGGCCTTGCGGTAATGGGCGAGGCTGTCGTCGAGATGCGCCCGGTCGGTCTTCGCCTGCAGCTTCGGCAGCAGCGCCGCGATCGTCTCCCCGACGTCGCCGATCAGGCCGAGATCGATCCGGCAGTGGCGCCCCAGGCTCCCGGCCCGCAGGTCGACCTGCGCGATCTTGGCGTCCTCCGGGTAGAACTGGCGATAGGGGAAGCCGGTGCCGAGCAGAAGCAGGGTGTCGCAGTCGAGCATCGCCCGGTAGCCCGAGGAGAAGCCGATCAGCCCGGTCATGCCGACGTCGTAGGGATTGTCCCACTCGACGTATTCCTTGCCGCCGAGCGCGTGGACCACCGGCGCCTTCAGCGCCTCGGCGAGCTGCAGCAGCTCCGCGTGGGCGCCGGCGCAGCCGCGGCCGCAGAACAGGGTCACGCGGCCGGCATCGTTGAGCATCCCGGCCAGCGCATCGAGGTCGGCGTCGCGCGGGCGCACCACGGGCGGGGGCGGCACCAGGGCGGCGGAGAGTTCGGGCGCGTTCCCCGGCATGGCCATGAGGCCGACATCGCCGGGGATCACCACCACGGCGACCCCGCGCTCGGCGACGGCGACGCGGATCGCGGTCTCGATCACGCCGGGCAGCTGGGCCGGCGAGGAGACCAGCTC
>NZ_BACT01000844.1:0-1595 GCF_000333255.1 Methylobacterium sp. B1
GCGCCGGCTTCGCGGTCAGCGCCCGGGACCTCGATCTGCGCGGCGCCGGCGACCTCGTCGGGGAGGATCAGGCGGGTCACGCCAAGCTCGTCGGGCTCGGCCTCTACCAGCACCTGCTGCAGCTGGCGCTCACCGCCGCCAAGGGCGAGCGCGCCGAGGATTGGAGCCCCGAGATCGAACTCGGTCTGCCGAGCCGCATTCCCGAGGATTACGTCCCCGAGCCCGAGATCCGCCTCAGCCTCTACACGCGCCTCCTGCGCCTGCAGGATCCCGAGGCGATCGAGGCGTTGGCCGGCGAGGTCGAGGACCGGTTCGGCGCGGCCCCCGCGCCGGTGCTCGCCCTGTTCGACCTCGCGCGGCTGCGCGCATCCTGCTGCGCGCTGGGCGTCGCCCGGCTCCGGGGCGGCCCGCAGGGCGTCGCGGCCGATCTGCGGCCGGACCGGCCGCTGCCCGCGATGGCCGCCGAGGCGGACGTCATCCTGCGCGAGGGACGGGTGGTGTGGAAGCGGCCCTGCCCGGATTCCGCCGGGTGCGCGGCGTTGGCGGCCGACCTCCTGGAGCGCATCCGCGCCGCCCGGGAGCGCGCCGGCTGAGCGCGCCGCCCATCTGCGGTCGATCTTGCGCCGGGCGCTTCAAACCGTCACAGCCTGTCGCGCAGACAACGCGAACGGGAGTGTCCCATGCACGTGACGATCGAGCAGGCCGAGACGGCGATCGCGGCCGCGCGGGCGAAGGCCGTCGAGCTCGGCACCCAGATGTGCATCGCCGTGGTGGATTCCGGCGGCAACCTCAAGGCGTTCCACCGCATGGACGATGCCTGGGTCGGGTCCATCGACATCGCCCAGAAGAAGGCCAAGACGTCGGTGTTCTTCGGCATGATGACCGGCCAGATCGGCCAGCTGTCCCAGCCGGGCGGTCCGCTTTACGGGATCGAGCACTCCAACGACGGGCTGATCACCTTCCCGGGCGGGATCCCGATCGTCGACGCCGACGGCGTGATGTCGGGCGCCATCGGGGTCAGCGGCTCGACGGTGGAGAACGACCACACCGTCGCGGAAGCCGGCGCCAAGGCCATCGGCCAGACCGAACTGCCGGCCCATCCCTGGCGCACCTGAGCCTGCGGATTCCTCAGGGCTCGCGCCGCGCCAGCGCACGGCCGATCCCGAGGAGCAGCATCTCCGAGACCGTCTTCAGATAAGGGTCCCCGTGGCGCTCCAGCGCCGCGTGGACCGCGATGCCGTGGTCGGCCGCGACGTTCAGGTCGGCCCCCTGCGCGGCGCCGCTGCCCTCCGCGGCCCGCACCGACGGCGGATGGAGATCCGTCACGTCGATATAGGCGCCGCGTCCCCGCAGCGCGCCGTCCGCGTCGGGCGTCAGGCAGCCGCGGTTGAGGATCCAGCGGGTCTCGCCCGCCCCGGTCAGGATGCGGAACTCCAGCGAAACCGGTCCGCCGGTCCGACGGACATGGTGGATCCGGCCGAACACCCAGTCCCGGTCCGCCGGGTGGATGCGGCCGAGGGCGGCGTCAAGCGGCAGCGGCGTCCCGGCGAGCCGCGGGTCCCCCGCCAGAGAGACGCCGCGCCCGTATCGAGCAC
>NZ_BACT01000843.1:0-2572 GCF_000333255.1 Methylobacterium sp. B1
CCGGGCCGACGATCCCGTCCGGGCGCCCGCTGCGGTGTCTTCGTGATCTGTGCCGGCGCGGACCGCACCGGAGGCCGCGCGGTCACGGCTGTGGATCGGATCGCCGCGGCCGGGAGCCCGCGGGGGCGGTGCGGCGTTGCCGGCTCAAGAGGGACGGGTTCGGATCAGGCATGGCCAAGCGCAGGACGAAGGCGGGCGCCCATCAGGGCTTGGAGGACGCGCCGCTGATGCCCACCGGCGCCCTGGCGGTGGCGCTCCTGGCCTATGCCGAGGGCCCGGGTCCGGTGGTGCATGTCGCCCGGGATGCCCGCCGCCTCGAGGACCTCGCCGCGACCCTCCGGGCGCTGGATCCCGACGCGCAGGTCGCGATCTATCCCGAATGGGACTGCCTGCCCTTCGACCACGCCTCGCCGTCGCGGGCCATGATGGGCGCCCGGGCCGCGGTGCTGCGCTGGCTGACCGACCGGGAGGCGCTGCCGGATTTCGTGCTGACCACCGCCCCCGCCCTCGTGCAGCGCGTGCCGCCGCCGGAGACCTGGGCCTCGGCCCGCGTGACCCTGCGGGTCGGCGACCCCCTCGACGTCGCCGCCGCGACCGCCGACCTGAAGCGCCTCGGCTACATCCTCGACGAACGGGTCGACGAGCCCGGCGAGATCGCCGTCCGCGGCCGCACCGTCGAGGTGTTCCCCGCCGCCGCGCCGCGGCCCTGCCGGATCGAGCACGCGGAGGGGCGCGTCACGGCGATCCGATCCTACGACCCGATCTCGCAGCGCTCGGTGGCCGAGGCGGACGAACTCGTGATCGATCCCGCCACCGAGATCATCCTGGAGCCCGGATCCGGCCAGAGCTTCGAGCCCTTCACCGGCCAGGAGCATCGCCTGGACCGCTATTACCCCCGCCTCGTCACCCTCTTGGACTACGTGCCCGGCGCGCGCCTCGCGGTCGAGGACGGCACGCAGGCCCGGGTCGACGCCTTCTTCGAGCAGATGGACGAGGCGCGGGGCCGGCTGACCGCCCGCGACGCGCAGGGGCAGCCCGGCGCCGCCCTCTATCTGACGCCGGAGGCGTGGCGCGCCATCGTGGCGGCGCACGGCCGGCTTGCCGTCACCGAGGCGGCCGGGGAGCCCCGGGCCATGCCGACCTTCGCCGGCGAGCGCCGGCCGGGAACGGCCTTCGCCAAGGTCCTGCGCGAGCGGCTGAAGGCCGGCGACGTCGTCGTGCTCGCCGGTTCGGTCCGGCCGCTCCGGCGCCTCGTGCGCCAGGCGGGCAAGATCGCCGAGCGCCCGATCCGGCTGATCGACGCCTGGGCCGACGTCGCCGAGGCGGCACCCGGCGACGTCCTCGCCCTGGAGGCGCCGCTGGCGGCCGGCTTCCGGGTGCCCGAGCAGGGCGCGACCGTGATCGCCGCCGCCGACCTGTTCGGCCCGGAGGCCGCCGTCACGGGGGGCGCCCGGGCGATCCTGCCCATGGGCGAGGTCGACCTGCGCCCCGGCGACGTGGCCGTCGACCGGGATCACGGCCTGTGCGTGTTCGAGGGGCTGGAGGCGGTGACGACCCGGGGCGAGGAGCCCTCCGAGGCCCTGCGCCTGCGCTTTTCCGGCGACGCGATCCTGATGGTGCCGGGGACCCAGGCCGACCGGATCTGGCGCTACGGTCCCGGAGCCCGACGCCGTTCCCCTCGACAAGCTCGACGGCGGCACGTGGCCCCGGCGCCGCCTGGAGGCCGAGGCCACCATGGCGCGGACCGCCCGCCTGATGCTGGAGGCCGCCCGCGCCCGCCGGGAGACGGAGGCGCCGGTCCTGTCGCCCCCGGCCCGGGACATGGAGCGGTTCGCCGCGGGCTTCGGCTTCGCGCCGACGCCCGATCAGGCGGCTGCGGTCGATGCGCTGATGGCCGACCTCGCCTCCGGCCGGCCGATGGACCGGCTGGTCTGCGGCGATGTCGGCTTCGGCAAGACCGAGGTGGCGCTCCGGGCGCTCGCGGCCGCGATCTTCTCCGGCCGGCAGGCGGCGCTGATCGCCCCGACCACCGTGCTGGCCCGCCAGCATGCCGAGACCCTGCGCCGCCGCTTCGGGCGGTTCGGCGTGGAGGTGGCGCAGCTCTCGCGCCTCGTGGCGCCGGCCGAGGCCAAGCGCGTCAAGGCGGGGCTCGCCGACGGCACGATCCGGCTCGTGGTCGGCACCCACGCGCTCGCCGGCAGCGGGGTGTCCTTCGCGGATCTCGGCCTGACCGTGATCGACGAGGAGCAGCGCTTCGGCGCGAAGATGAAGGCCGACCTGCGCCGCCTCGCGGATGGCGGCCACGTCCTGACGCTCACCGCGACCCCGATCCCGCGCACGCTCCAGGCGGCGCTCGTCGGCCTCCAGAGCCTCAGCGTGCTGGCCACGCCGCCGGCGTTGCGCCAGCCGGTCCGGACCGTGGTGGCGCCCTTCGACGCCGAGGCGGTCCGCGAGGCGCTCATCCGCGAGCACCGCCGGGGCGGCCAGAGCTTCGTGGTCTGCCCGCGNATCGAGGATATCGGCCCCATGGCCGAGCGGCTGCGCGCCCTCGTGCCGGGCCTCGACATCCTGG
>NZ_BACT01000842.1:0-3270 GCF_000333255.1 Methylobacterium sp. B1
GTGAGAACGGCTCGAAGATCCGCCCCAGATCGGCGTCCGGGATACCGCCGCCGGTATCGGAAACCCGCACGGCCACGAAAGGCCCCGGCGCGCCGGCATGCCCGCGGATCGGCGGCATCGGGCACTCGCCCTCCAGGCGCAGGGTCAGGCTGCCTTCCCCACGCATGGCGTCGCGGGCGTTGACCGCCATGTTGATCAGCGCGGTCTCGAACTGGCTCTCGTCGGCGCGCACGAAGCGGGGCGTCTCCGGCAGCTCGATGATGACGCGGATGCGCGCGCCGGTAACCGAGTCGAGCATGTCGGCGATGCTGCGCAGGCGCGCGCCGATGTCGAAGACCTGGGGCTTCAGCGCTTGGCGCCGGGCGAAGGCGAGGAGCTGGCCGGTGAGCTTGGCCGCGCGGTCCACGGTGTCGGAGACCGCGTCGACGTAGCGGCGGCGGCGCTCCTCGGCGAGGTCGGGCCGGCGCAGGAATTCCATGGAGGACCGGATGATGGTCAGGAGGTTGTTGAAGTCGTGGGCCACCCCGCCGGTGAGCTGGCCGATGGCCTCCAGCTTCTGCGATTGCCGCAGGGCCTCCTCGGCCTGCCGCTGCTCGGTGATGTCGCGCCCGAAGCCGTAGAACAGCCCGTCCTCCGGCACGACGGTCCAGAGCACCCGGCGCCGGTCGCCGGCGCGGGTCAGACAGGAGAGTTCGACATCCTCGACCCGGCTCTCGTCGCAGAGGGGCCGCAGCGCCGCCTGCGCGGCCGCCCGCTCCGGGGCGGCCACGAAGTCGAGGGCGGCCCGGCCCAGGGTCTCGGCCTCCGACCAGCCGAGCGCCCGGCTCCAGGACGGGTTCGCCGACTGGACCCGCCCGTCCCGGTCCGCGACGAGCTTCAGCACCGGCGACAGCGTCCAGACCCGGTCACGGTCGCGGGTCTGGGCGGCGACCTGCGCTTCGAGGCGCTCCGCCCGGGACTGGAGCAGCGCCTCGATCCGCTTCCGCTCCGAGACGTCGTGGGCGAAGACGTAGAACCCGTCGACCCCTCCGTCCGCTCCCCGGCGCGGCAGGTAGCGGGTGTCGGCGACGCGGGTCTCGCCGTTCGGGAGCGTCCAGGTCCATTCCCGGCGGATCTCCTGCCCGGCCAGCACCCGCTCGAAGGCGGCCTGCCGCATCGCGAAGGCCTCGGGGCCGATGAGCATCCGCACGGTCTGCCCGACGACCTCGGAGGGCCTGCAGCCGGTCCAGGACTCGTAGGCGGCGTTGGCGAACCGATAGGTGAGGGTGCGGTCGATGAAGGCGATCAGGACCGGCATCGCGTCCGCGACCAGCCGGAGTTCCGCCTCCCGGGCGCGGAGCGCGATCTCGCTCCGGCGGCGCTCGGTGATGTCGTTGAACAGGATCGCGACGCGGTTCCGGCCCGGCCCGTCGACCCGGTAGGCGTGCACGTCGTACCAGCGGTCGAGGGCCTTGGCGGCCTGCTCGACGCGGACCGGCTCGCCGGTCAGGGCGACGCGGCCGTAGAGGTCGAACCAGCATTGCTCGTGATCGGGGGCGATGTCCCGCATCCACCGCCCCACCACGTCCGTCAGGCCGGTCTGCCGCTCGAAGGCGGGATTGGCCTCCAGGAAGCGGTAATCGACCGCCCGGCCGTCTTCGAACGTCAGCTCGACCAGGCAGAAGCCGGCATCGATGAAGGTGAACAGCGAGCGGTAGCGCTCCTCGTTCCGGCGCAGGGCGGCCTCGGCATTCCGGGTATCCAGCTGCGTCATCACCGTCCGGGCGAGCGCCTTGAGGATGAAGATCTGCTGGTCGGTCAGGGTGCGCGGGACGCGGTCGAGGACGCAGAGCGTCCCGATGGCCCAGCCGTCCGGCGTCACCAGGGGCACGCCGGCGTAGAAGCGCAGGTGCGGCTCGCCGGCCACGAGCGGATTGGCGGCGCGGTCCGGCAGCGCGGCCAGATCGGGCAGCACGAGGACGCCGTCCTCGCGCATGGCCTCGGTGCAGAAGCCGAAATCGAGCGGCATCGCCCGCGCGGGGTGGCCGAACGCGGCCTTGATCCACTGCCGGTCGGCATCGACGAAATTGATGTGGGCCATCGGCGTGCCGCAGGCCTGGGCGGCCATCTCGGCGATCTCGTCGAACGCGCGCTCCGGCGGCGTGTCGAGGATGGCGTAGGCGCGCAAGGCGGCGAGCCGCTGGGGATGCTCGGGCTCGAAACCCGACGGGCGGGATATTGTCTCGGTCTGCGACACGGGACCGTCATAGCGTAAGCGCCCGCGCCTCCCTAATGAAACTCTGCCTCACGGGCCCGGCGGCGCGACCAGCCCAAGCATTCCGCGACAGTCCATTAGTCGACATTCGCATCGGATCGTCGGCGACAACCGGGTTTCACAGGCGCCGGCCAAGTCTTGTCCGGGCCGACGATCCCGTCCGGGCGCCCGCTGCGGTGTCTTCGTGATCTGTGCCGGCGCGGACCGCACCGGAGGCCGCGCGGTCACGGCTGTGGATCGGATCGCCGCGGCCGGGAGCCCGCGGGGGCGGTGCGGCGTTGCCGGCTCAAGAGGGACGGGTTCGGATCAGGCATGGCCAAGCGCAGGACGAAGGCGGGCGCCCATCAGGGCTTGGAGGACGCGCCGCTGATGCCCACCGGCGCCCTGGCGGTGGCGCTCCTGGCCTATGCCGAGGGCCCGGGTCCGGTGGTGCATGTCGCCCGGGATGCCCGCCGCCTCGAGGACCTCGCCGCGACCCTCCGGGCGCTGGATCCCGACGCGCAGGTCGCGATCTATCCCGAATGGGACTGCCTGCCCTTCGACCACGCCTCGCCGTCGCGGGCCATGATGGGCGCCCGGGCCGCGGTGCTGCGCTGGCTGACCGACCGGGAGGCGCTGCCGGATTTCGTGCTGACCACCGCCCCCGCCCTCGTGCAGCGCGTGCCGCCGCCGGAGACCTGGGCCTCGGCCCGCGTGACCCTGCGGGTCGGCGACCCCCTCGACGTCGCCGCCGCGACCGCCGACCTGAAGCGCCTCGGCTACATCCTCGACGAACGGGGCGCGCTGGTCGCCTCGTCCAGGATGAGCAATCTCGGATCCGTGATCAGGGCGCGGGCGATCGCGAGCCGCTGCCTCTGGCCGCCCGACAGGTTCGCGGAGCCCTCTTCGATCCAGGTCTCGTAGCCGCGGGGCAGCCGTTCGACGAACTCTTCCGCGCCAGCAAGCCGCGCGGCGCGGATCACGTCCTCGAAGGTCAAGCCCGGCCGGCCGGCGATGATGTTCTCGCGCACCGTCCC
>NZ_BACT01000841.1:0-3857 GCF_000333255.1 Methylobacterium sp. B1
GGCGATCCTGGCGGGGACGCTGTCGAATCTCACGAGCGCGGCGATCGCGGGGCTGTTCGTGGCGTGAGGGATCAGGTGCCCGTCCGCGCCACGAGCAGCAGCGCGTTCGGGCGCGTCCGTTTCGGCACCGGCAGGCAGCGGTCGAGGACCGACCCGACGCCGTAGGCGAAGGCGAGCGCCAGCGCCCAGGACCACGTCCGCCGGAAGAAGCGGTCGCGGCAGCGGACGGGGCTGACCTTGGCCATCCAGTGAATCAGCGAATCGTGCCGGTCCATGCCGATGGCATGGACCGCCTCGGCGGTGCAGCCCAAGGTTCCGGCCAGTGCCTCGAGAGCGGCGGGCGTCCACCACGTCAGATGGTGGGGCGGCGCGTTGATGACGAAGTTCGGGATCGTGGTGTTGGGCGAGGGCCAGAGCGGCGTCCCGATCAGAATCAGGCCGCCCGGCTTGACGCAGGCCGCCAGCGCCCGGGCGAATCCCAGCGGGTCCGCCACATGCTCGATGACCTGGAAGGCGCAGGCCACGTCGTAGACCGGACCGAGGCGCGCCGCGTGCGCCTCCACGGTCTCGGCGAGGATCGTCCCGGTCGGGTCCTCGGCGGAAAAATTCGGGTCGAGGCCGGTATAGGTGGCCTCCGGCACATAGGCGCGGAAACCGCCGTGGCCGCAGCCCACGTCGAGCACCCGGGCACCCGACGGCACATGCGTGGCGGCTTGGCGGAACTCCAGGCGCTCCGTCTCCGGCCCGGCGAGCTTATCGTGCGCGGCGATCCGGCCGTAGAACGCCCGGTAGAAGGCCGCATCGCCAGCCATCGGCGGATCGAAGAAGATCAGCCCGGTCGGTGATTCCCAGAGCCGGAACGTCCCGGCGGGGCGCAGCAGCGGCCCGACATCGACGCGGCCGGAATAGTGCCAGAGCAGCGTCAGGAAGGCGGCGTCCAGTCGCTCGACGCAGCGCAGGGCGGGGGCACCGGTGATCGGGCAGGGTGGGATCGCTTGATCGGCCGAATACGCAGTGTCCGCCAAACCCGTCCTCGCTCGCTCTGCAGGCTCACATGGCCCGGTGGCGGTTCAGCGGCACGGTTTGGTGTGGCAGGTCAAGCCGAGGCGCAGCATGTCATGCGCGCACAAAAGAAAAGCGCCGCTTCGGATGAAGCGGCGCCCCAGAACGTGATGTCGACGTCTCAGTTGAACGTGTCGATCTCAGCCGACTCGTAGCTGGTGACTTCCATGCCGACGCAGATCTCGGACACGACGGGGGCGGACCAAGCCATGATTTCCTCCAAGTGAATTGATGCGATGGATGAAGAAGCCGCGAAGGCCGGAGCGTCGGGCGCTCCGAACCGTGAGCGACTTAGTTGAACGTATCGATCTCAGCCGACTCGTAGCTGGTGACTTCCATGCCGACGCAGATCTCGGACACGATCGGGGCGGACCAGGCCATGGCGTTTCTCCTCGCTGTTGGTGAGATCCATATAGGCAATATCTTGGACGCAATACAAGCGAGCACAACACTTATATTTCTCATAGGGTGGGTTGCTGGCCGGCGGGGCCCACCCGTCCGTGGCCGCGCGGCCACCCGACGGAGCGTCGTTCGGCATCGGCTGCGGATGGGCGCTGTTTCGGCTTGACGGGCCTCTTGCTCGGGCGCACGACGCACCCGCGCGACGGCGTCTTCGACGGTGCCGCGTTCCCTTTCCAGCAGCGACCAGCGAAGCGACGTGCCCGACCGATCGTGCCTGCCGTGCCCGGCCCCGTGTCGTCATCCCGCCTGAGCCGCTGAGAGGCCTGGCCGCGGGGCGATCGACGCGGCGGCCGGCCACGGCCCTGACCTAGGATGACCGGCGACGCGTCGCCTCGTAACCCACGAGGCGAGGCCATGAACGAGATCGCGCCCTTCGACACGCGAGTCGATCCCTCCGTCTTGGCCGCACGTCTTTCGGATCGAACGGGCGCCCGACATCGTCGAAGCGCTGAACGACGAGGCTCCGGAGGTTGCCGCCGCCATCCTGCTCGGTCTGCCGACGGAGCGGGCGATCGAGGTGCTGGACCAGCCGGAACTCGACTGCGCCGCCGACATCATCGAGATGCTGCCCCGGGACCGGGTGGCCGGCTACCTGTCGGGCATGTCGGCCGACCGGGTCACGGACGTGTTCCGCGAGATCGAGGAGCCCGGCCGCTCCGACCTGCGCGCGCGCCTCGACGCCGAGACCCGCGGCGCCGTGGACCGGCTCTCGGCCTACGGCGAGGAGACCGTGGGCTCGCTGATGACCACGGAGTTCGTCACCGTGCCGGGCACCTGGACGGTGGGCCAGACCCTGGAGCACATCCGCCATGTGGAGAAGACCCGCGAGACGATCTACGCGATCTTCGTGCTCGACCCGCGCACCCGCGCGCTGACCAAGGCGGTGCCCCTGCGGCGGCTGATCTCGGGCGATCCGAGCGACAACGTCCTCAGCGTCGCGCCGGGACGCCGGCCCCTCGCCGTCTCGCCGACGGCCAGCCGCGAGGAGGCGGCCCGACTGATCTCGAAATACGATCTTCTCGCGCTGCCGGTGGTCGACGCTGTCGGGCACGTGATCGGCATCGTCACGGTCGACGACATGATCGACGCGATGATCGAGAAGCAGACGCAGGACGTGCAGCGCTTCGGCGGCATGGAGGCGCTGCCCGAGCCTTACATGGATATCGGCTTCTTCACGATGATCCGGAAGCGCGCCGGCTGGCTGTGCGCGCTGTTCCTGTCGGAGATGCTCACCGCCTCGGCCATGCAGGGCTTCGAGGGGGAACTGGAGAAGGCGATCGTCCTGACGCTGTTCATCCCGCTGATCATGAGTTCGGGGGGCAATTCCGGATCTCAGGCGACCTCGCTGCTGATCCGGGCGCTGGCCCTGCACCAGATCCGGCTGCGGGACTGGTGGCGGGTGGCCCTGCGGGAACTGCCCACCGGGATCGTGCTCGGGGCGATCCTCGGGGTGATCGCGGTCATCCGCATCGTCGCGTGGCAGAAGTTCGGCCTCTACGATTACGGCGAGCACTGGCCGCTGGTGGCCGCAACGGTGGGCGCGGCGCTCGTCGGAATCGTGACCTTCGGATCGCTCGCCGGCTCGATGCTGCCCTTCCTGTTGCAGCGGATCGGCTTCGATCCGGCCACCGCCTCGGCGCCGTTCGTGGCGACGCTGGTCGATGTCACCGGGCTCGTCATCTATTTCTCGGTGGCCCTGCTGATCCTGCGCGGGACGCTGCTATAGGGGGCGTCCGGTCCGGCAAGCCTCGGCAACACCCGATCCCTCCCCCCGACCCTCTCCCGGACGGGAGAGGGGGCCTGTTGCGGCGCCCTCGAAACGCTGGGGCGAACCAGCGGGCGGCGGCGCCGGTCAACCGGCCGCAGCCGCGGCGAGTCGCTTGCGCTGGACCTTGCCATTGGGCGTGCGCGGCAGGGCGTCGAGGAAGCGGATTTCCCGCGGCCGCTTGTAGGCGGCGAGCCGCTCGGCGCACCAGGCCAGCAGGCCCTCCGCGTCGGGCTCGGCGTCCGGCTGGAGCACCACGAAGCCGCAGATGACCGAGACGTCTGCCCGCACGGGCAGTTCGGCCACGCCGACCTCCGCCACGGACGGGTGGTCGGACAGCACCGCCTCGACCTCGTTGGGCGAGACCCGGTAGCCCATCGCCTTCATCAGGTCGTTGTTGCGGCCTTCGACCCAGAGGTAGCCGTCCGCGTCGAGCCGGGCGAGATCGCCGCCGACAAACCAGTCGCCGCGCATCACTTCGGCCTCTTCCTCGGGGCGGTTCCAGTAGCCGAGCATCCACGCCGGCTCGGTCCGATGGACGGCGAGGAGCCCGCTCTTGCCGGCCGGC
>NZ_BACT01000840.1:0-8617 GCF_000333255.1 Methylobacterium sp. B1
GTCGGCCGTCCCGCGCAGGTCGCCCGTATGGTGCTCCCAGGCCACCGTGAGGCCCTGGACATTGCCCACGGTGATGTCCTCGAGGGCCGAGTAGCGCTGACCGAGATTGGTGCCGCCATAGGCGACCCAGTCGTCGGCCGGATAGGGGACGCCGCTCGGATCAACGGCGGCCCTCGCCTCCGCGACCTTCGGCAGGATGCCGCGCGTCTCGACCGGATCGACGAACCAGGAAGCGGTGCTCGCGGCCGCGATGAGCAGGACGACGGCCCGGAGGGCGAGCGGGCCGTTTCCGAGGCTCGGCGCCCAGGCCCGTTTGGGCGCGTCCCGCAGGCGATGCACCACGACGGGCAGGCAGAGGACCAGGCCGAGGGCGAAGATCAGGGCGCCGCGCGGGATCCATTGCCATTTGTCGAGCCCGACCTCGACGATCGTCCAGATGAAGGACGCCGCCAGAATCAGGGCATAGATCCAGAGGCCGCTCTGGCGGCGCCGGGCCAGCTGGATGCCGGAGGCCAGCAAACCGACCCCCAGGGCGAGGTAGAACGACGATCCCCCCGCGAAGGCCAGCTGCGCCCCGAAGAATGCCAGGGCCAGGCCAAGCAGCGCGAGCGATAGTGCGAGGGTTCCGAGTGCCACGGTGATCAACCTGATCCTTGAGCCAGCCGGACATGACGGCGCCGGGGGGCGACCCCGCGGCGGAGCACCGTCTGTCCGACGGCTTATGCCGGTTGTGGCTGTCCCAAGGCTGGACATGTCCCAAGGCTGGACAGGCCCGCCTGCAGGGGTGGGCCTGACGCCCGGCAGGCAGCAGAGGCAGGCAGCAGCGGCAGGCTACGGCGGCCGGATCGCCCTGGACCGCGTGCCGCCGTTCACGCCCCCGCCTTGTCCTCCGGACGCAGGACGACCCTGTCACCGTCGCGCATTGAGGCCGGCGGCCCCACGACGACGCGCTCGCCGCCGTTCAGGCCATCGCGCAACTCCAGCAGCGTGCGCGTCTGGCGGAAGATCGTGACCGGGCGCATCCGCACCACGCCGGTCCCGTCCCCGGCCGGCTCGATCATCGCCACGCGGGTCCCGTGCTGGTCGAAGATCAGGGCCTCGTTCGGCACCGTCACGGCGGGCGAGGACCGGGGGATCTCCAAAGTGACGGTGATGTAGAGCCCGGCTCGCAACGTGCCGTCCGGATTGGGGAGGTCGACCTGGGTCGCCAGCGTCCGCGCGGTGGAGAGCAGGGTCGTCGACGAGCGCGAGACCTTGCCGGGGAAGACCCTGCCGGGGATCTGCGCCACCTCGACCCTGGCGTCGAGTCCGTCGCGGACGTCGTCGGCGGCGTAGAGCGGCACGTTCACCGCCATGCGCAGCACGTCGTCCCGCGCCAGGGTCAGGAGCGGCGCGCCCGTGTTCGTGTCCGCCGTCACCGCGTCGCCGACATCGTTGTTGCGGGTGGTCACCACCCCGTCGAAGGGCGCGCGGATCTCCTCGAAGCCGGTCAGGACCTTGAGCCGGGCGACCTGCGCCTCCTGCGCGGCGATGTTGGCCTCGGCCACCTTCACGGCCGCCTTGGCGGCGTCGACATTGGCGGTCTGCGCCAGCACCCCGGCCTGGGAGGTGTCGGCGTTCTGCCGGGTCTCGACCCCGGTGCCGGCGAGCGTCGCGGTCCGCCGGTTGGTCACGTCGGCGAGGTGACGGTTGGCCTCGGCCTGGTCGACCATCGCCCGTGCCTGAATCAGCGCCGCCTGGAGCTGAAGCGCCTGCGACTGCGCCTGGACCAGCTGCTGGTCGAGGTCGGGCGCGCTGATCCGGAACAGCAGGTCGCCCTTCTTCACGTGCGTGCCGATATCGACCTTGCGCTCGACGATGTAGCCGGTCGCCCGTGGATAGAGGCCGGCGGTATCGAAGGCTTGGGTGGTGCCCGTCTGGGTCAGGCTGAAGGTGTCGGAGGCCCGGGCGGCCCGGGCGACCCGCACAGCCGGTGGCTTTGCCGCGGCAGCCGGTTCCGAGCTCGCCGCCCGGGACTGTTCCGGCCAGTGGCGGTAGCCGAGGAGACCCGCGCCCGCCAGCGCGAGCAGGGCGATCCACAGGCGGCCGTAGGACGCGGCGCGGCCGGCCTCGCCCGCGGCTGAACTGTCCCGATCCGCCATCCTCGCCCTCGGGTCGCGCCCCGTGCACCGCTCGGGCGCTCGTCCCCCAATCGGGACGCGTCTGATCGTGCATTCAAGATATAGATCGCGCGCAGGCTCCGGGCGAGATGCCGCACTGCACGATGGTGCCCCGTTGCGGATCCTCCCGGCCGGCGTCCGGTTACCCTGCGACAGAGCAGGGACCGAGTGCGATGTCCGAGATTTCCAGGCGTGCCGTCATCGCCGTCGGCGGCGCGATGGTGGCGTCCTCCGCTGCGGCGCAATCCGCCGGGCCGGCCGCGCCCCTCCCCGAGCGCCGGGGCAATGGCGCCGATATCCTGGGGCCGCAGAATAAGCCCCGGGCCGCCGAGGAGCCGTTCACCCTGGCGCCGCCCGGCACCGACCACGGCACGATGCCGAACCTGAAATGGTCGTTCAGCGACAGCCACATGCGACTGGAGGAGGGAGGCTGGGCGCGCCAGACCACGATCCGCGAGCTGCCGGTCTCGAAGGCCATGGCGGGGGTCAACATGCGGCTCAAGGCCGGCGCGGTCCGCGAGATGCACTGGCACAAGGAGGCCGAGTGGGCCTACATGATCAAGGGCAAGGCCCGGATCACCGCGGTCGACCAAGACGGCCGCACCTTCGCGGACGATGTCGGCGCGGGCGATCTCTGGTACTTCCCGGGCGGCATCCCGCACTCGATCCAGGGGCTCGCCGCCGACGGGATCGACGGCTGCGAGTTCCTGCTCGTGTTCGACGACGGCGGCTTCTCGGAGGATTCCACCTTCCTGCTGACCGACTGGCTGGCGCACACGCCCAAGGACGTGCTCGCGAAGAATTTCGGCCTGCCCGAGAGCGCCTTCGCCCGGATCCCCGAGAAGGAGCTCTACATCTTCCCCGGGCCGAAGCCCGGCCCGCTCACGGCCGACCGGATGGGCGGCTCGGGCCCGGTGCCGAAGTCGTTCAGCCACCGGATGCTGGCGCAGGAGCCGATCCGCACCCGGGGCGGCAGCGTGCGCATCACCGATTCCACGGTGTTCCCGGCCTCCGTGACGATCGCCGCAGCGCTGGTCGAGGTCGAGCCCGGGGGCCTGCGCGAGCTGCACTGGCACCCGAATGGCGACGAATGGCAGTACTACCTCTCGGGCAAGGGCCGGATGACCGTGTTCGGCTCGGAATCGAAGGCCCGAACCTTCGACTACCAGGCCGGCGATGTGGGCTACGTGCCCTTCGCCATGGGCCATTACATCGAGAATACCGGCGACACGACACTGACCTTCTTGGAGATCTTCAAGAGCCCGCGCTATGCCGATATCTCCCTGACCCAGTGGCTGGCTCTGACCCCGCATCCCCTGGTCCAGGCGCATACCGGGCTGGATGCCAAGCTGGTCGAGACCCTTCCGGAGACGAAATCCCCGGTCGTGCCGGGTTGACGCGGCCCGGAACCCGGACCGATCCTGGCGCGTCGAGTTCGAAAGACCACGCGATACATCGCGATACGTTGCACGGAGGGACCCATGCGCCCCGCATCCCGCGCGCTCCTCGCCCTGGCGCTCGCCCTCCCGGCCGGCGCCGCCCAGGCCCAGGTGCAGCAGAACGACCCGAACGCCGCCAACGCCTCGTTCGCCCTGCAGGGTCAGATCCGGGCGCTCAACCAGCAGCGGGTCTCGGACTTCAATACGCTGAACCAGACGATCCAGCGCAACGTCCAATTCGAGTCTTTCGGACCCGTCCTGCCCTATCGCGGCATCCGGGGGGGAGTCCATGGAGGCCGTCATCTCGGTCGCCACGGGGGTGGGCGGCGCGGTGGCGTCAACACGGGTGTCAACACGGGCGTCTGCATCGGCTGCTGAGCGGCCGGGATATCCGCGCAGAGCGGGGACAGCCCGAAAAAAACCTTTGCCCACCGGCAGGCTTCGCCCACAAGCTCGGTCCATGGTGGCGTGCGCATGAACATTCTCCTGATCGGCTCCGGCGGCCGTGAACACGCCCTGGCGTGGCGGCTGGCCCAGAGCCCCCTCTGCACGCGCCTGTTCACGGCGCCCGGCAATCCCGGCACGGCCCGCCATGGGACGAACCGGCCGGACCTGGCCGTCACGGACCACGCGGCGGTGGCGGCCTTCTGCACGGCGGAATCGATCGGCCTCGTGGTGGTCGGGCCGGAAGCTCCCCTGGTCGCCGGGCTGGTGGACGACCTGAAGGCTGCCGGGATCCGTGCCTTCGGGCCGACCCGCGACGCCGCCCGGCTCGAGGGCTCGAAGGGGTTCACCAAGGACCTGTGCGCTGCCTGCGGCATCCCCACCGCCGCCTTCGCGCGCTTTACCGAACTGGAGCCGGCGCTGGCTTATGTCCGGCAGCAGGGGGCCCCGATCGTCGTGAAGGCGGATGGCCTCGCCGCCGGCAAGGGCGTCACCGTGGCCGAGACCCTCGACCAGGCCGAGGACGCGCTGACCGCCCTGTTCGCCGAGCCCGGCGCCGAGGTGGTGGTCGAGGAGTGCCTGTTCGGCGAGGAGGCGAGCTTCTTCGCCCTGTGCGACGGCACGCGGGCCATTTCCCTCGGCACCGCCCAGGACCACAAGCGAGTCTTCGACGGCGACCGCGGTCCCAACACCGGCGGCATGGGCGCCTATTCCCCCGCCCGGGTGGTCACTCCGGAGATCGAGGCCCGGGTGATGGCCGAGATCATCGCGCCGACGCTCGCCGGCATGCGGGCGCGGGGCTGCCCGTTCACCGGCATCCTCTATGCCGGCCTGATGCTGACCGCCGACGGCCCCAAGCTGATCGAGTACAACACCCGTTTCGGCGACCCCGAGGCGCAGGTGCTGATGCCGCGCCTCGCCTCCGACCTCGTGCCGGCCCTGCTCTCGGCCTGCGAGGGCGACCTCTCCGGCGTAAGCCTGGAATTCGACGCCCAGCGGGCCGCCCTCACCGTGGTGATGGCGGCGGCGGGCTATCCGGGTGCCGTGGTCCGGGGATCGGTGATCCGCGGCGTCGCTGGGGCCGAGGGCGACGGGGTTCACGTCTTTCAGGCCGGCACCCGGGCCGAGGGCGGGCAGCTCCTGGCCGATGGCGGCCGGGTCCTGGCGGTCACGGCCTTGGGCGACAGCGTCACGGACGCTCAAGGTCGCGCCTACGCGGCGGTGGCCCGGATCGACTGGCCGGAGGGTTTCTGCCGGCGCGACATCGGGTTCCGGGCGGTGGCACGGGAGGCCGGAGAGGGCTGAGCGGCAGGGTCCGCGGGCGCACGAGCCCGGGCCCTCCCCCTTTTTCCGGCGCACCGCAGGCGCGCCCCGCATCGGCCGGCAGATCCGCGCCTGCACCGTCGAGGGTGCTGGTGAGCGGGTTCCGCCACGACGGGGTTGTTCCGATACAGCCGACCGCGCCCTATTCTCCAACCGCCGCGCCGGCGGGCCTCCGGTTGTCGTTGGCGCCGTAGAGCAGTCCCGGCCGCATCCCCTGCGTGCGCGAAGCGTCGTTGCCCGAGGACGTCGCCTCGGGGAGCGCGGGCGCCGCGGCGCGTACCGCGATCAGCTCCTGCGCCCCCCAGGGCTTCTGCTCGACGAGCGTGTGGCCCATGCTCCGCAGGATCGCTTGCGTGTCCGCCGAGAGCGCGAAGGGCTCGGCGTAGACCGTGTCGGGCAGCCACTGGTGGTGGATGCGCGGGGCGTCCACGGCCTCCTGCGGCGCCATGCCGAAATCCAGCATGTTGATCAGCGTCTGCGCGGTGATCGTGATGATCCGCGAGCCCCCCGGCGAGCCCGCCACCAGCGCGACCTTGCCGTCCCGCAGCACGATCGTGGGCGCCATGGAGGAGAGCGGGCGCTTGCCGGGCTCGATCGCGTTCTTCGTCCCCTGCACGAGGCCGAACAGGTTCGGCACCCCGGTCTTGACGGTGAAGTCGTCCATCTCGTCGTTGAGGAAGAACCCCGTATCGGCGGCGATCACCCCGGCGCCGAAATAGCCGTTGATCGTGTAGGTCAGCGCGGCCGCGTTGCCGGCCTTGTCCATCACCGAGATGTGGGTGGTCTCGGCCCGCTCCCGCGTCTCCAGGCCGGGATCCGGGCGGATCTCGGCGGACGGGGACGCCCGGTCCGGGCGGATCGAGGCCCGGAGCGTCTCCGCATAGGCCGGCGACAGGAGCCGGTCGACCGGGTTCGCCACGAAGGCCGGATCGCCGAGCAGCAGGTTGCGGTCGGCATAGGCGCGCCGCATGGCCTCGACCATCAGGTGCACGCTTCGCGCGGAGTTGAACCCCGCCGCCCGCAGGTCGTAGCCGTCGAGGATGCCGAGGATCTCGCAGAGCGTGGTGCCGCCCGACGAGGGCGGCGGCGCCGACAGGACGGTGGCGCCCCGGTAGCGGCAGGTCAGCGGCTCGGATTGCGTCACCGTGTAGGCGGCGAAGTCGGCCGCCGTCAGCAGGCCGCCGCCCGCCCGTGAGGCCGCCTCGACGGCCTCGGGGATCGCACCCTTGTAGAACGCGTCCGAGCCGTGATCGGCGATGGCCTGGAGGGTCCGGGCGAGGTCGGCCTGGACAAGCCGGTCCCCGGGGCGCCAGGGGCTGCCGTCCGGGCGCAGGAAAATCCGGGCGACGTTGGCCTGGGCTGCGAACAGCGTGGTGCCGGATTCGAGGATGTCGGTGTCGCCCCGGGTCAGCACGAACCCGTCCCGGGCGAGCGCGATCGCCGGCGCCATCACCCGGGCCAGCGGCAGGGTGCCGTATTCGGCCAGCGCGGTGTTGAGGCCGAGCACGGTCCCGGGCACGCCGGCCGCCTTCCAGCCGCGCAGGCTCGCGCCCTTCACCACGGTGCCGGTCGCGTCGAGATACATATCCCGGGTCGCGGCGGCCGGGGCGGTCTCGCGGAAATTGACGAAGCGGCTGCGCCCGTCGGCGGCGTGCAGCACCAGGAAGCCGCCGCCGCCGAGATTGCCGCAGCAGGGGTTCACCACCGCCTCGGCATAGGCCACCGCCACCGCGGCATCCACGGCGTTGCCGCCGGCCCGGAGGATGTCGGCGCCCACCTGCGAGGCGAGGCGCTGCGACGAGACCACCATCCCGTTCTCGGCCTCCACGGCCGGCCCCGAGGCGGCCCGCGCGGCGGGGCCGCCCAGGGCGAGCAGGGCGGCCAGGAGCAGCGCGCGTGCCGGTGCGATCATCCCTGCCCTCTCCGGTGCGGGTCCCGCGCCGCCATATAGGGGACTGCAGGCCAGAGTCGCGGCCTCCACCCTCCCCCTCATCCCGAGGCGCCGGAGCGAAGCGGAGGCCTCGAAGGAGCCTTCCAGAGGACGCTGCGATCCCTGGAGCCCTCCTTCGAGGCCCGCTGCGCGGTCACCTCAGGATGAGGCGATGGATGGGAGGCGCGTTCGCCCCGGCTCAGCCGTTGCGGAACGTGTAGCTGTAGCCGTTCAGGGCCGGGGCGCCGCCGAGATGGGCGTAGAGCACCTTCGAGCCCTTCGGGAAGAAGCCCTTCTTCACGAGGTCGATCATGCCCTGCATCGACTTCCCCTCGTAAACCGGGTCGGTGATCATCCCCTCGAGCCGGGCCGAGAGCCGGATCGCTTCCACGGTCTCCTGCGAGGGCACGCCGTAGACCGGGTAGGCGTAGTCCTCGTTGAGCACCACGTCGTCGGCGACGATGTCGCCCGCGCCGACCAGGGCGCCGGTGTTCTGCGCGATGTCGAGGACCTGGGCCTTGGTCTGGGCCGGGGTGCAGGAGGCGTCGATGCCGATGACGTTGCGGGCGCGCCCGTCGGCGGAGAAGCCCACCAGCATGCCGGCATGGGTCGAGCCCGTGACCGTGCAGACCACCACGTAGTCGAAGCGCAGGCCCATCTCGGCCTCCTGCTTGCGCACCTCCTCGGCGAAGCCGACATAGCCGAGCCCGCCGTATTTGTGCACCGAGGCGCCGGCCGGGATCGCGTAGGGCTTGCCGCCTTCGGCCTCGACCTCGGCGAGCGCCCGCTTCCAGCTGTCGCGGATGCCGATGTCGAATCCGTCATCCACGAGCTGCGTCTGCGCGCCCATGATCCGCGACAGGAGGATGTTGCCGACCCGGTCGTAGACGGCGTCCTCGTGGGGCACCCAGGCCTCCTGGATCAGCCGGCACTTCATCCCGATCTTGGCGGCGACCGCCGCGACCATGCGGGTGTGGTTCGACTGCACGCCGCCGATCGACACCAGCGTGTCGGCGCCGCTCTTGATCGCGTCCGGGACGATGTATTCGAGCTTGCGCAGCTTGTTGCCGCCATAGGCGAGGCCGGAATTGCAATCCTCGCGCTTGGCGAAGATCTCAACCTCGCCGCCGAGATGAGCCGTCAGGCGCTTGAGCGGCTCGATCGGCGTCGGGCCGAAGGTCAGGGGATAGCGCTCGAACTGTGCCAGCATCGGGTCTCTCCAGATCTCGGGACGCGCCCGGGGGCAGGAGCGGTCTCCGTCCGGCCCGGATGCATCGAGGCGAGGCCCCGAGAACGGCCGGGCCGTGAGGTCCCGGCTCCGT
>NZ_BACT01000839.1:0-3769 GCF_000333255.1 Methylobacterium sp. B1
CTGATGCTCCTCGGCTTCGTCTCCCGCGAGGCGCTGCTGCGCTGGCGCGGCGGCCTCGCCGCGGCCGGCCGGGCCGCGAAGGCCGCGCTGGGCGCCGTGATGGTGGTCCTCGGCCTGCTGGTGCTGACGGGACTCGACAAGCAGGTCGAAGCTGCGGCCGTCGCGGCTTCGCCGGACTGGCTCAATGCGCTGACGACGCGCTACTGAGTCGCCATGGTCCCAGGACGTCCGGAACGGAGATCAGCGATGACCGATGCCCCCCGCCTGACCAGTCTTGCCCATGGCGGCGGCTGCGGCTGCAAGCTCGACCCCGCCACCCTGCGCCAGCTCCTCGCCCAGCAGCCGGCGGCCGGGCCGTTCGAGCGGCTCCTCGTCGGCAACGAGACGGCGGACGATGCGGCCGTATGGGAGCTGGAGGACGGCACCTGCATCATCGCCACCACGGATTTCTTCACACCGATGGTGGACGACCCCGTCGATTTCGGCCGGATCGCCGCGACGAACGCCATCTCGGACGTCTACGCCATGGGCGGCCGGCCGCTCTTCGCGCTCGCGATCCTCGGGATGCCCCTGGGCAAGATCGACCCGGAGGTGGTCGCGCGGATCCTGCGCGGCGGCGCAGAGCAATGCGCCGAGGCCGGCATCCCGGTGGCGGGCGGCCACTCGATCGACGCCCCCGAGCCGATCTACGGCCTCGCGGTGATCGGCACCTGCCGCCGGGAGGCGGTGCGACGCAACGCCGACGCGATGGCGGGAGATGCCGTCCTGCTCACCAAGGCCCTCGGGGTCGGGGTCTACTCCGCGGCGATCAAGCGGGAGACCCTGGACGACGCCGGCTACCGCGACTTCATCGCCACCACCACGCTGCTCAACCGGATCGGACCCGACCTGGCCGCCGAGCCCGCCGTCCACGCCCTCACCGACGTGACCGGCTTCGGCATCCTGGGCCACGGGCTGGAGATCGCCCGCGGCGCCGGTCTCACGCTCACCCTCGAGGCCGACGCCCTCCCCCTGCTGCCGCAGGCGGAGGCGCTGGCGCGCGCCGGCGCCGTCACCGGTGCCTCGCACCGGAACTGGTCGGCGTTCGGCGAGGCGGTCGACCTGCCGGAGGGTTTCCCGGACTGGCGCCGCCACATCCTCACCGATCCGCAGACCTCGGGCGGGTTGCTGGTGACCTGCTCGGCCGACCGCGCCGACGCGCTCCTCGCGCGCATCCGATCGGCGGGCTGCCCGGCGGCCGCCCGCATCGGCCGGATCGAGGCCGGTCCGGCGCGGATCCGGGTGATGGGCTGAGACGCCGTCGGCCCCGAGAGGCAATCTTCAACCTTCCCGTCCACTCTGTCGCCCCGCACGAGACCCGAGCCGCCGCCAGAGCCGCCGTGACCGAGGCCGCAGACATGTCACCGCCTCCCCACGGCGTCGCCGGCTGGCCGTACGGGCGCAGCCCCCCCGGACCAGCCCGTCCGCGGTCGCTGCCCGACGGGCGCCCCTGGCCGCGGATCCGGATCATCACGGTGGCCCACGCGGATGCCGCCCTGGCCGGGACCGTCGCGTCGGTCCTGCGCCAGGATTATCCGGAGTTTCGACACGACGTGCTGGCGCCCACGACCGGACGCGCGGCCGTGGAGCGGATCCTGACCGATCCCGGTCCGGTTCATCTGCTCTGGCTCGCTGCCGGCGACCTGCTCGCCCCGGGTGCGCTGATCGCTCTGGCGCTGGAGGCCTCGCTCGCCGAGGTCGACGCGGTCGCGGGGTTGCGCGTCCTGTTCGACCACGCCGTCCGGGGCCTCGACGGGCCCGATCGTGCGGCGGAAGCCGGTGGCCGCAGGTCTGCGGGGGGCGGGATCCTCTGGCGGCGCGACGGGCTGGCGGACCATGCGGTCCTCGACGCCGACGGCATGCTGAACGAGGGGGCCGCCTGGTCGACGATCTCCGAAGACCGGCGCAGCCTGATCGGTCGTCCCGCCCTGCTCCACAGGCTGCTTTCGGACCTTCCTCCGCCCGCCAGCGGTCTGTCGATCGTCTCGCTCACCGGGACGGGCACCCAGGGCGGGGCCGGCGTGGCGCAGCGCCGGCTCGCCGAGGCACTGACTCTCGCCGGTCACCGGATCGCGGAGGTGACCCTGAGCGGCCGTCCCGAGGCCGCCGAGTGGCGCGACATCTTCCCCCCGGCCGAGGCCGCGATCGCGGCGACCGCACCGGATCTCGTCCTGGCCGGCAACCTGCACGGCGCCACCCGCAGCCTCGACGTCGTCGGCCGTCTGGCCCGGCGGGGACGGGTCGGCCTCGTGCTGCACGACCTCTTCCCCCTCACGGGCCGGTGCGCCCATCCGCGCGCGTGCGGCCGCGCCGCGATCGGCTGCGATGCGGCCTGCCCCACCCCCGACGAGTATCCGCAACTGGCCCCCGGCGGATCGCCGGCATGCACGACCGCAAACGCGCGGTGCTCGCCGGCGCCCCGGTCGGGCCCGAAGTGCGATCCCCGGCCCGATCTCCGGCCCGATCTCCGGCCCGATCTCCGGCTCCCTGGCTTCTCGCCAATTCCGACTGGACGCTGGCGCGGGCCCGCGAACTCGCGCCGCCCGGCACCGTGGTCGAGCCGATCCGCCTCGCCTTCCCGACCGCCGTCTTCCGGCCCGGCGATCGCGCCGGCCTGCGCGGCCGGCTCGGCCTGCCCCCCGATGACGTGCTGATCCTCGTATCCTCGGTCATCGTCGACGGGCCCGACAAGGGCTTTGCCGATCTCCGGGCGGCGCTTCAGGCCGTGGTAAAACCGGGCGTCGGCGTCGTGGCGATCGGTCGCCTCGACGATCCGGCCCGGCTCGGGATCGCGAACCTGTTCGCGCCCGGCCTCATCGCGGACGAGGCGATGCTGGCGGCGTGGTACGGCGCCTGCGACCTCCACGTCACCGCGAGCCGCCACGAGACTCTCGGACAGACGCCCATCGAGGCCGGCCTGTGCGGGGTCCCGACCCTGGCCTACCGCACCGCCGGGCTGACCTCGGCGGTGATCGACGGCGTCTCGGGCCGCCTCGTGCCGATGCGGCCCGGCGCCCTCGCCGACGCCCTGGCCGCCCTGGTCGATGACCGGGCGACCCGCACCCGCCTCGGCGCCTTCGCGCGGATCGCCCTGGAGAGCCGCTTCAGCCCGGCCGCGGCGGCGCTGTCGCTGGAGGCGGTCTTCCGGCGGCAGGGCCTGGGGGACGGCGCGGCCCATCCGCGCTTCGCCCCCACGATGCTCGGGCATTTCCCCTTCGCGGCCGATCTGCGGATGGGCGCGACCGGCACGGTCCCGGCGGTCTCGCCTCCGCTCGTGCGCCGGCTGCGGCGGGCCAAGCAGATGGTGTTCGGCCGCCGGATGCCGCTCTTCGTGCGGCGGTGCCTGTACTTGGCCGGCACGCTGCGGCGCAGGGTGCCATGACGGACCACAAGGCGAAATCCGGCATGGCGCAGCGGCGGATCTACCTGGACCAGACCCATCTGCGGGCCCATGTCACGGGGATCGAGCGGGTCACCCTGGACCTGTTCGCCCCGGAGAAGCTCGCCCCGCACACTGTGCGGCCGGTGACCGCCGGCTCCCTGCCCGGCATGATCGCCGCCCAGCAGATCGGCCTCCCCGCGCGGGCGCTCACGGACAGGGACGCCCTGTTCCTGTTCCCGGGTTTCCCGCCCGGGCCGCTCTGCGCCATCGCGGCGGCACGGTGCCTGCTCTACGTCCACGACACCTTCCTGCTCACGCGGAAGGCGGATCTGAGCCTGCGCAGCCGGA
>NZ_BACT01000838.1:0-5896 GCF_000333255.1 Methylobacterium sp. B1
GCATGATCGTCGCCGGGCCGACGGGCTCATGAAGACGCATTACCGCACGTTCAACATCAAGTCCGAGGAGCTCACCCCGGGCGACGATTACGGCATGATGCGCGAAGTCCTGCAGCGGCGCTTCAAGCGGCTGGTGAAGGAGTCACCGCGCACCGAACGCGAAGCCGCGGCCGCCGCCGTCGAGGGCGGCGTCCAGGAGCCGGTGCCGGCCGAGGAGAGCGAGGCGTTCCCGGCCTGGCCGGACCTCGTGCTGATCGACGGCGGCAAGGGCCAGCTCGACGCCGCGCGGACGGCCCTGGAGGAGGTCGGCGTCTCGGGCGTGCCGCTGATCGGCGTCGCCAAGGGCCGCGACCGGGATGCCGGGCGCGAGACGTTTTTCGTGCCCGGCCGGCCGCCCTTCAAGCTTCCGCCGCGCGACCCGACGCTCTACTTCGTGCAACGGCTCCGGGACGAGGCGCACCGCTTCGCCATCGGCAGCCACCGGGCCAAGCGGAAGCGCGAGATGGTGAAGAACCCCCTGGACGAGATCGCCGGCATCGGGCCCAGCCGCAAGCGCGCGCTGCTCCATCATTTCGGGACCGTGAAGGCCATCGAGCGTGCGGCCTTCGAGGATCTGGCCAAGACACCGGGCGTGAACGCCGCCACCGCGCGGGCGGTCTACGACTTCTTCCATGCCGGCGCCTGAGAACCCGACCGCGATGGCCGAGACCGAAACCAGGACGTTGACGCCCGGGCCCCGCTCTGATTTCACCCCTGCGATGAACGCCGTCCTTCCCCGACGACGGTCGCCGGCCTGGACGCTCGCGAATTGCCTGACCTACGGGCGCCTCGTTGCCGTGCCGGTGATGGTCGCTCTGCTGTTCTGGCCCGAATCCCACACCGCCCGGTGGACGGCGCTGGGCGTTTTCGTCGCGGCCGCGATCACCGACTATTTGGACGGGTACGTCGCACGCACCTACCATCAGAGCTCGGCGCTCGGCCGGATGCTCGATCCGATCGCCGACAAGCTTCTCGTCTCGGCGTGCCTGCTGATGCTGACGGCGGACCACACGATCGTCGGCTCGAATATCTGGGCGGCCATCGTGATCCTGTGCCGCGAGGTGCTGGTCTCCGGCCTGCGCGAGTACCTGGCCGAGCTGAAGGTCGGGGTGCCCGTCAGCAAGATCGCCAAATGGAAGACCACCGTGCAGCTCGTGGCTCTCGGCTTCCTGGTCGCCGGCCCGGCGGGCGAGACCCTGCTGCCGGGCACTGAGCCGATCGGCCTGACGTTGCTGTGGCTGGCCGCCGCCCTCACGCTCTGGACCGGCTGGGACTACATGCGGGCCGGGATCAAGCACGTCATCGACGATCCGCGCTGACGGATCGGCCTGCGGGACGTGCGGTCCCTGCCCTGTCTTCGCTACGGTGATGCGATGAAGCTCGTCTATTTCGCCTGGGTCCGCGAGCGGATCGGCCGCCCCGAGGAGGAGCTGGCACCGCCGGCGGAGGTCGCCACCGTCGCCGACCTCGTCGGGTGGCTCCGGGGCCGGGGCGAGGAATATGCCTACGCCTTCGAGGATCCGGGCGTCGTCCGGGCTGCGATCGATCGGGTCCACGCCAAGCCGGACGCGCCGATCGCGGGCGCCCGCGAGATCGCCTTCTTCCCGCCGATGACGGGCGGCTGAGGCCCGGCCACGCCGCGCACGTAGTCCACCGGGGTTGTCTTGGTCCCGGTTCCGCAGTCATTGGCGCCGTCGCTCCGGCTCTGCTTCGAACCGAACGGCGCGCGGGCCGAGCCAAGTTTTTTTACGGGTTCGGTCCGCCTTCGAGACCGACGGCTCTGCGGAACGCTCAAGCTGTGACCGCCGTTACCCGGTACCGAAACCGGTATTGGAGTTTCAGCATGCGCAAGACCTTGCTCGCGACCGCCGCCCTGTTGAGCCTCGGCGCCGCCGCACAGGCCCAGACCACCGTCATCGAGCGCGACCGGCCGGCCGTCGTCGTCGACCGCCCGGCGACCGAGTCGAAATCCGTGACCGTCCACGACCATGGCGACGGCTGCGTCACCAAGACGGTGCGCAAAGAGAACGACATGGGCGACTCCAAGACCGTCAAGAAGGAGACGTGCGACTGAGGCACGGAAGCGGGCCGGGCCGGAGCGCGGACCCGCGCCCCCTGTCCGGCCGGTCTCATGTCCGGCCGGTCTCCTGCCCGGCTCTCGGTCAGCGCCACCCCGCATCGATGACGTAGGGGTGGCCTGTGCACATCCGGGCATCGTCCGAGGCGAGGAACAGGACCAGCGCGGCGACGTCGGCCGGCTGGATCCGGCCGTCGAGGCATTGCGCGGCGACGATGTCCGCCTCGCCCTCCGGCGTGTACCATCTCTCCTGCCGCGGCGTCTGGACGTTGCCGGGGATGATCGACACCACCCGGATCCCATCGCGGCCGAGGTCGCGGGCCAGGGCGCGGGTCATCCCCTCGATCGCCGCCTTGGCGGTCTGGTAGAGCGGCATCTCCTTCAGCCCGAGATGCCAGCTGATCGATCCGAAATTGAGGATCACGCCGCCGCCCGCACGCCGCATCGCCGGCACCGCCGCCTGGGCGGCGAAGAACAGGTGGCGCAGATTCACCGCCATCCGGTCGTCCCAATAGGCGGGCGTCACCTCGGCGAGGCTGTGGCGGTCGTCGTTGCCGGCATTGTTGATCAGGATATCCAAGCCGCCCAGAACCGTATCCGCCTCGGCGACCAGCGCGCGGACCGCATCGACATCCGTCAGGTCGCAGCGCCGGTAGAGCGGGGCGTGCGCGGCGCCGGGCGTCAGACGCGCCACCACTGCGTTCGCCGCATCATCCGCGATGTCGCAGAACAGGACGCGGGCCCCCTGGCCGACGAAGGCCTCGACCAGACCCGCGCCGATTCCCGAGGCTCCGCCCGTGACCAGGACGCGCTTGCCACCGAGGCTCGGATACCGTGCGCGCCGATCCGTCTGCGCCGTCATCGGACCTCCCCGACACGTCTGACCCGGTCGTCATTTGTGGGAGTTTATCACGGCGCCCGCGTGGTGCAACGGCCGCGCTCGGGGCGGGAATTCTCGAAACGTTAACGGTTCGCGAATGAGATCGCCGGGTCTTCTAGAAAGGAACGCCCGATGCCCCTGCGTCTGGAACTTAAGCCCTTCGAACGGCTGATCATCAACGGTGCCCTGCTGCGCAACGGCGACCGGCGCTCGACCTTCCTGATCGAGACGCAGTGCAAGTTCCTGCGCGAGAGCGAGATCATCACGGAGACCGAGGCCGACACGGCCTGCAAGCGCCTCCACCTGACCCTGACGGTCATCTACCTCGCCGACGATCCGACGCAGGGGATCGACCTGTTCTTCCGGCAGGCGACGGATCTGCTCGGGCTCGCGCCGGCGGCGGCCCCTCACATCGCGGGGATCGCCCAGGCCGTCGAGACCGGCGCGTATTATCGGGCGCTCAAGCTGAGCCGCAAACTCGTCGAGTGGGAAGCCGCCGGCGCGGTGTCCCAGCCGGACCTGCCGGAAACGTCGGCGGCTTCCTGACGGCCCTCGGGCCTCAGCCGGGATTGCCTTGCAGGCCGGCGGCGATGTGGTTGTTGATCGACACGAGCGTCGCGATCTTCTCGGGCGTCGGCGCGATCATCGTGTCGATGCAGCTCTGGAGCACGAACACGCCCAGGCGGCCGACGCCCTGCTTGACGTCCGAAGGGAGCGGGTTCAGGTCCGACGTGGCCTCGGAGGTCAGCAGCGTCCAGACGCGCTGGTTGAACGACAGGGCGTCGTTGAGGCGCCCGGCATCGCCCTCGGAGAGCCCCTGGCTCGCACCGATCAGCTTCTGCGCCGCTTTCAGCAGAACCGCGGATTCGGCTTCGCGCGGCGAGAGGGCGCTGTGGGATGTCTTGGCGTAGGCGTTGGCGGCGTAGTTCATCGGCGGTCCAGCCCCGTCGTCAGGCCTGCCTTGGCGGCAAGCTGGCGCGTAGCTGTCGCAGACCAGGAGTTAAAAGCGCGTGAGCGCCAGATCCGCCATGATGCCGCCGGGTTGCTTATCGACGACGCTGTGTGGCCCAAAGGAATCGGGCCCCGGATCCCAGGCCCGATGTTGAATTTCGTTCTCGGAACTGTTGCCGGCGGCCTGATCGCCTGCGTGCTGACCATCGCGGCGGCGCGGCAGCCCGAGGTTCAGACGCGCCTGGGCCTGATACCCGTGCCGGCCCACACGACGCTCGCGGCCGTCACGAAGCCGGCCGAACCCGATTGCGGGCGGCGGACGGAGCCGGCACCGAAGGTCGGCTCCCAGGACATGTTGTTCAACCGTCAGCGTTTCTGGTCGGTCGCGCCCTGATCAGAACGCACCGATCAGCATGAGCAGCATCGTCGTCGCGACGGTGGTGCTGACGAAGCCGCACAGGGCGGCCGCGAAGGACGGGCCGGTGCGGACGACGGCGGGTTCGATGTCGTTCGAAAGCGTGGCGGGGGTCATGGGCGCAGAACCTTTTCGGCGACCGGCGTCGCGCGTGACGGGGTGATGCTGCAGGAACGGGACGTCCGAGGTGCGGATGCGCACCCGATCAATCGCAGCGGTTAATTTTCTTGGCGATCCGCAGGCCCCGCAGTTCGCTGCGGAGATCGATCGCCACGACGCCCTCGCCGCATCGCTCGAAGGCGTCGCGGGCATCGTCGTAGCGGTCGCCCACTTCATCGAGCGTGTCGCAGACGCGGTCATGATCGCCCAGACGGGCCTCCTGACGCGCCTGGAAGCGCAGGGCATTCGCCTCGTCGACCTTGCGCTGGGCTTCGATGCAGGCCGGCACAGCCGACGCCGCGGAAGTCATCACGAGGCCTGCCACGAGGCTGGCGAGGCAACGGGTCAGAGTGACCGACATGGCACTCACTTCAACACTCACACACGGTTTGGGATGGCCGCTCCGAAGGCGGACCGGCCGGGTTTCTCGGAGCGGCACGAGTCCACTCCCTTTCTGTCCGCTGAAACGGTGAAGCTGACGTGAAAGTTCCGCCCCGACTCACCGCCCCCGACGCCGGCGGGACGCGAGGATTGCGGAGAGCGGCACGGGTGCCGCCCCCATCGGGTCGACGCCCACGTCGTACTGCTTCGGCATTGGCTTGAGCTTGCCGTGGCTGTGCCCGTGGAGATTGAGGGCCCCGCGGCTCATGCCGTTCCACGTGCGGAACGCGTAGTGGCAGAGCACGACCATGCGGCCTTCGACCTCGATTTCCGCGTAGTGCCGAACCGACGTCCAGCCGGGCGCACCAAGAGTATCGGGCCCGTCGTTGTTGCCGACGATCAGGTGCTTCTCGCCGCTCAGCCCGGCGAGGATCTCGCGAATCCGGTCTCCGCTCGGCCCGAGGGCGAAGTCGCCGAGGTGCCAGACCGTGTCGCCGGGCGAGACCGCGGCGTTCCAGGCCGCGACCAGCCCGGCATCGTGGGCCTCAAGATCCGGATAGGGCCGGTGGTCGAAGCGCAGTGCCCGCGGGTCGCCGAAATGCGTGTCGCCCGTGAAGAAGATGGTCACCGGTCTGCTCCGCCTCGCCCGGGAACGCCACCGGACTGCCGCCGAAATCGGCTGGCCGCCGCCTGGTTCCCGCGCGCCCGCGGCCGCCTGGCGCGTTGACCGCCCGCGCGGCACGGAGGAGACCTCCGCAGGGCGAGCGGGATCGGGAGCGCGAGGGCATGCTGGGAACGGTCGGATTCGCCTTCCTGGCCGGGCTTCTGTCGGTGCTCTCGCCCTGCGTGTTGCCGCTGATCCCGATCGTGCTCGGCACCGCGGCCGCGGAGCATCGCCTCGGCCCGGTGGCGCTGGCCGGCGGGCTGGCGATCGCCTTCACGGCGATCGGTCTGTTCGTCGCGACGATCGGCTTCACCATCGGCCTGGACGGCG
>NZ_BACT01000837.1:0-7776 GCF_000333255.1 Methylobacterium sp. B1
GGGCGGTGCTTGACCGCGAGGCCCCCACGGTGGATCATGCGGGCCGACCCGTCCGGGTGAAGGTTGTGGACCGCCCCGGCGGGCGCACCGCCAAGGCCGAGGCCGACGATGCCCGCGACCACGCGGGTCACGCCGCACGGGCGCGCTTGCGCCGCGAGGCCGAGCGCCTCGCCCTGACTGTGCCGGAGGAGGAGCGGTGACGCGCCAGAAACTCGAAGCCGTCCTGGCGGGACTCGGCCCCGTCGCCGTGGCGGTGAGCGGCGGGGTCGACAGCCTGACCCTCGCCACCCTCGCCCACCGGCTGGCGCCGGGCACGACCCTGGTGGTGCACGCGGTCTCGCCGGCCGTGCCGGAGGAGGCGACCGCGCGGGTCCGCGCCGAGGGCGCCCGCGAGGGCTGGGCCCTGCGGGTGATCGAGGCCGGCGAGTTCGCCGACCCGGCCTACCGGGCCAACCCGGTCAACCGCTGTTTCTTCTGCAAGACCAACCTGTACGGGGCGGTCCGGGCCGTCACCGACCGGCAGATCCTCTCGGGCGCCAACCGCGACGACCTCGGCGAGTACCGCCCCGGCCTCGACGCCGCCCGGGAGCACGGCGTGCGCCACCCCTACGTGGAGGCGGGGTTCGACAAGGCTTCCGTGCGGGCGCTCGCCCGCGACCTCGGCCTCGGCGCCGTGGCGGAGCTGCCGGCGGCCCCGTGCCTGTCGAGCCGGGTCGAGACCGGCATCCCGATCGAGCCGGAGACGCTGGGCTTCATCCACGCCGTCGAGCGGCTGGTGGGGGGCGCCCTCGCTGCGGGGACCGGCGCCAAGCGGGCGGTCCGCTGCCGGGTGCGCGCCGAGGGCGTGGTGGTGGAACTCGATCCCGGGAGCTTGGCGGCCCTCGACGCGGACAGCCGCGCCGAACTCGGGGCCGGGATCCGGGAGATCGCACCGGCGCGTCTCGCCGGCCCGGTTCGGTTCGCGCCCTACCGGGTCGGCAGCGCCTTCCTGGTGCAGCAGGGGGAGGCCCGTTCGTGAGCGTCGCTGAAGAATTCACCCTCGACTTCGCCCGGTCGGAGCGGATCGGGCTGGAGGAGGCGATCTTCTGCGCCGGCAAGAGCCCTGAGCAGATCGACGCGATCCTGGAGTCCGCCCGCGCCCGGGGCGCCTCGCTCCTCCTCACCCGCCTCGATCCGGAGAAGCGCGACCGGCTCGATGCGGCGGCCCGCCTCGACTATTGCCCGGTCTCCCGGACGGCGGTGTTCGGCGAGGCGCCCCGGATCACGGGCCCGGCCCGGGTCGCCGTGGTGGCGGCCGGCACCTCGGACGTGCCCGTCGCCCGCGAGGCCCTGCGGGTGCTGGCCTATGCCGGCCGGGCTGCCGCGCTCTTCGCCGATGTCGGCGTCGCCGGCCTGTGGCGGCTGACCACGCGGATCGAGGAGATCCGCGCGCATCCGGTGGTGATCGTCGCCGCCGGCATGGATGCGGCGCTGCCGAGCGTCGTCGGCGGCCTCGTGGCCGGCGCGGTGATCGCGGTCCCGACGTCCGTGGGCTACGGCGTCGCCGCGGGCGGCCGCGCCGCCCTCGACGCCGTGCTGGCGAGCTGCGCCCCCGGCATCACGGTGGTCAACATCGACAACGGCTACGGCGCCGCCTGCGCCGCCCTGCGCCTGCTCCACGCGGCAGGACGCCTCGCCGCGGAGACCGAACGATGAGCCGGCGCGAGCCGTTATCCCACGCCACACGGCAGGCAGCAGCCCCGACACGGGGCCGGCCGGCCCCGATCCCCACATCCTCGAACGGAGACAGCCGATGGAACGCCGCAGCTTCCTACAGGGCGCCGTGCTCGGCGCGGGCCTCGCGGGCGCCGGCAGCGCAGGTGCGGCCGTGAACGCCCCCGTGCTCCCGGGCAACCGCCCGCAGGACCCGGCGGACCTGCCCTTCGTCACCGATCCCGGCGAGCGCCGGGGCGAGATGCTCTACCGGACCTTCGGGAAGACGTCGGAAAAGATCTCGGCGATCGGCATGGGTGGGTTCCACCTCGGCAAGAAGGCCGTGACCGACGACGAGGCGACGCGGCTGATCCATGCCGGGATCGACCGCGGCATCACCTTCATGGACAATTGCTGGGACTACAACGAAGGGCGCTCGGAGCTGCGCATGGGCGCGGCCCTCGCCCAGGGCGGCTATCGCGACAAGGTCTTCCTGATGTCCAAGATGGACGGGCGGACCAAGGAGGAGGCGATCAAGCAGATCGACCAGTCGCTCCTGCGCCTGCGCACCGACCGGATCGACCTCGTCCAGCACCACGAGATCCTGCGCTTCGACGACCCGGACCGGGTCTTCGCCGAGGGCGGGGCGATGGAAGGCTTCCTGGAGGCCAAGAAGGCCGGCAAGCTGCGCTACATCGGCTTCACCGGCCACAAGGACCCGCGCATCCACCTGCAGATGCTGGAGGTCGCCGCCGAGCGCGGCTTCCACTTCGATTCCGTGCAGATGCCCGTCAACGTGATGGACGCGCATTTCCGCTCGTTCAGCCACCTCGTCCTGCCGTACCTCGTGCAGAACGGCATCGCGCCGCTCGCCATGAAGACTTTTGGCGACGGGGTGATCCTGAAGGCAGACGCGCCGATCAAGCCGATCGAGTACCTGCACTTCTCGCTGAACCTGCCGGTCTCGGTGGTGATCACCGGCATCCAGAACCAGCGCGACCTCGACCAGGCCTTCGAGGCGGTGAAGACCTTCAAGCCGATGGACAAGGCGGCGGTGGCCGAGCTGCTGTCGCGGTCGAAGCCCTACGCGCTGGAGGGCAAGTACGAGCTGTTCAAGACGAGCGCGACCTTCGACGGCACGGCCAAGAATGCCGCATGGCTGGGCGAGGATGTGGCAAGCGTGAAGAAGCTCGCGCCGACGATGGAGTAGAGCGGGTCGCAGAATGGCGCGCCCTCCCTCGCCCGCAGAGGGGGGAGGGAGAAGCGGCCGGCGTTACGCCACGTCCTCCAGCCGGATCGGCAGGCTGCGGATGCGGCGGCCGGTGGCGTGGTGGACGGCGTTGGCGATGGCGGCGTTCACCCCGATGATGCCGAGTTCGCCCAGACCCTTCAGGCCCAGCGCGTCCACCCGGTCGTCGGGATCGGGTACCAGCAGCGCCTCGACCTCCGGCGCGTCGGCCGCCGTGGGGACGAGGTATTCGGCCAGATCCGGGTTGCGGTAGGCGGCACCGTCGAGCACCGTCTCTTCGAGCAGCGCCGAGCCGAGGCCCCAGATCATCCCGCCCGTGAGCTGGCTCCGCGCGGTCAGCGGGTTGAGGATGCGCCCCGCCGCGAAGGCGCCGGTGAGCCGGGCCACCCGGATCTCCCCGGTCTCGGCATGGACGTGGATCTCCGCGAACTGCGCGCCGAAGCCCCAGGACACGGCTTTCCCGCCCCCGCCCAGGCTGAGCCCGATATGGCCCTGCCGCAGGCCCGCGAGCGCCGTCTCGCGGTCGCCGCCTTCGGGCACGAACGCCGCGACGGTCTCCACGCCCGCCGGTCCGACCGCCTCGGCCAGCGCGATCCCGGCCCCGTCCGGGGCCACGAGCCGCCCGTCCGCGAGGCGCAGCGTCCCCGGATCATGGCCGGCGAGGCGGCCGCCCTGCCCGGTCGCGGCCTGCGCGAGGGTCTCGCGGATCTGCCCGCAGCCCAATGCCAGGGCGTTCATCAGGCTGGTGGTCGTGCTCGATCCGCCCGAGATGCCCGCGGCCGGCAGCTCCGTGTCGCCGAGCCGGACCGTGACCCGCTCCACCGGCACCCCGAGCCCGTCCGCGGCACCCATGGCGAGCAGCGTGGTGATGCCGTTGCCGATCTCGTGGTGCGCGCAGGCCACCTCCGCGGACCCGTCCGGGCCCAGCCGGACCCGCATCGTCGCGGCGGCGATCTTCACCGGCCGCACCGAGGTGGCGCAGCCGAGACCCACCCGCCAGGGACCGTCGCGCATCGAACCCGGACGCGGCACCCGGCGCGACCAGCCGAAGGCCTTGGCGCCCGCATCGAAGCAGGCCATCAGCGGCCGGGTCGAGAACGGCTTTCCGCTGACCGGATCCACCGCCGTGTCGTTGAGCCGGCGCAACTCGATCGGGTCCATGCCGAGCGCCGCCGCCATCTCGTCGACGGCGCTCTCCAGGGCGAACAGGAACGGGACCTCCGGGGGCGCCCGCATCGGCCCCGGCGTGTTGCGGTCGACCCGCACGGCCCGCTCCTCGGTCCGGATGTTCGGGCAGGCGTAGAGGCTCGCGGTCACCTCCGCGCCCTCCATGACGAAGGGATCGAAGCGCGAGGTCACGGTGTCGGCTTCGTGGACCAGGGCGGTGAAGCGGCCCGCCCGATCGGCGCCGAGCCGGATGCGGTGGCGGGATTCCGGCCGGTAATTGGCGATGGTGAAGCATTGCCGCCGGCTCGGGACCAGGGAAACCGGCCGGCCGAGGCGCTTGGCTGCCAGGGCGACGAGCGCCGTGTGCTGCGACAGCGCGAATTTCGAGCCGAAATGGCCGCCGATCAGGCCTGCCACCACCCGCACCTGCGCGGGATCGAGGCCCAGTTGCGCGGCGAGTCCGTGCTGGACCGCGCCGACGTAGCGGGTCGGCTCGTGCACCGTCAGTCTGTCGCCGTCCCAGGCGGCCCGGGTGGTGAACAGCTCGATCGGGTTGTGGTGCTGGACCGGCGTCTCGTAGCGCGCCTCGATCCGGACGGCCGCCGTATGCAGGGCGGCTTCGGCATCACCGCGTGCGATGTCCTCGTGATGGGGCTTCAGGTCGGCCAGCCGCACGGTCTCGGCGCCGGGCGCATCGAAGCCGCCGGCGGCGGGCTCGGCCGCGTAGGCGACCCGGACCGCGCCCGCCGCCGCCGCGGCCGCTTCCTGCGTCTCCGCCACGACCAGCGCCACGATCTGGCCGGCATAGGCGATCGCCTCGGAGTCGAGGGGGCGGTGCGAGCTGTTGGCGAAGCCGCCGGCCATCAGGTGCTTCACCGGCGCCACCGCGCCCGCGAAATCCCGGTGGGTGAAGATCCCCAGGAGACCCGGCACCCGCCCGGCGGCTTCGAGGTCGAAGCCGGTGATGCGGCCCCGGGCGATGGTGCTGGTCACCAGGGCGGCGTGGGCCGTGGCGGTCTCCAGGCCGACGCGGTCGGAGCTGTAGAGGGCCCGGCCCGTGACCTTGTCGGGACCCTCGACCCGGGTATGGGCCCGTCCGAGATGACCCTCGTCCAGCGCGCGTGCGTCCATCCTGCCCTTCCCGTCCGCGGCCGCTCCGGCCGCCGCTTACGAAGGGAATGGCCGAGACGGTGGTTCGGGTCCGCTCGCCGCGGGGCGACAGGTTGCAGCGGCCGCTCCGGCCGAGCCGTCCTCGCGCATGAAGCGCTTCGGGGCAGCGCGGCCTGGATCGGCCGGGCGTCCCCCGGATTGCCGCGCGCCCCGCGCGAGGACGGGGCGGGCTGCGGCGGCCTGCGCCGCAGCCCGGCGCCTCAGTTCAGGACCTTGCCGTCCGGCCCGACCTTGATCTCCTGCTCCTTGTCGGCGCCGGCGACCTTGATCTCGTACTGGACCGCGGAACCGTCCTTCTCGACCTCGGCCTCGTAGGCCTTGCCGCCGCCGGCCTTCTGCTCGGCGATGGCCAGCGCGTCCTTCAGCGAGGTCTTGGCGTTCTGGAAGTCGGAGGCCTTCAGCCGGGTGAAGTAGCGCTCGATCGGCTGGTTCTCGGTCTTGTAGAGGGCGCCGGTATCGGCGTTGATGCCGTATTCGACCAGCTTGCCGCTCGGGTAGACGACCTTGATCGCGTAGGGGGCCGGATCCTTGCTGTCGGCCTTCTCGAAAGTCGGCGTCGATGGCGCGGCCGCCCTTCTCGTCGCCCTGCGACTCGGCGGTGGCGAGCGCCTGGGCGAGGCCGACTTTGGCGACTTGGCCGACCTGGCACTCCTTCAGGTTGCTGTCGGCCTTGGTGGCGGGTTCGGCGGGGGTCGCGGTGGGGGTCTGGGCCACGGCGAAGCTGGCGGAGAGAGCGAGCAGGCCAGCGGCAGCGGTGAGGCGGGTGATCATGGCGGGTAGTCCCTTTGCGGGCTCGTTCACGGGAGCGTGAAACGTCGGGTCCGGAAATCCGGTTGCCCGCGCCCGGAAAAAATTCTGCCGCCGTCGCCCCGGAGCGCGGCCGGGCGCCCCGCGAGACGGGCGGCCGGGGCCCCTGTATGAGACGCTGACGATCCGGCGTGCCCCTCGGCGACGGCGGAGCCCTCACGGATGGAGCAGGCCATGACCGCGCACGAGCCCGAGCCGCTGGACGATTTCACGCGCCTGCACGCCAAGCTGTCCGCCCTGGAGATCGTGCTCGGCGTCCTGATCGGGCGGCTCTCCGAGGAGAACCCGGAGATCCGCGAGGACGTGAAGCGCGACGTGGCGGCGATCCTGTCGGATATGCCGATCGACGGTCCGAGCGAGGAGATGATCGCCGCCGAGGTCCGCCGGGCCGCCGCGGTTCTGACCAGCGTGTCGATCGGCTGAGCCGTCAGCGCGGCGGCATCCGCAGCGCCCCGTCGAGGCGGATCGTCTCGCCGTTCAGCATCGGGTTCTCGCAGATGTGGCGGACGAGGTCCGCGTATTCCGACGGGCGGCCGAGGCGCGGCGGGAAGGGCACGCTCTGGCCGAGGGTATCCTGCACGTCCTGGGGCAGCCCCGCCATCATCGGGGTCTCGAAGATGCCCGGCGCGATGGTCACCACCCGGATGCCGTGCCGGGCGAGTTCCCGGGCAAGGGGCAGCGTCATGGCGACCACGCCGCCCTTGGACGCCGCGTAGGCGGCCTGCCCGATCTGGCCGTCGAAGGCCGCGATCGAGGCGGTGTTGACGATCACGCCCCGGGCGCCCGCCGCGTCCGGCGCCTCCCGGGCGATGGCGTCGGCCGCCAGTCGGATCATGTTGAAGGTGCCGACGAGGTTGACCGAGACCGCCCGCGCGAAGGTCTCGAGCCGGTGCGGCCCGTCGCGGCCGACCACCTTCTCCCCCGGCGCGATGCCGGCGCAGTTCACGAGCCCGTGGAGGTGCCCGAACGCGTCCAGCGCCGTCCGGACCGCCGCCGCGCCATCCGCCTCGCGGGTGACGTCCGTCTCGACGAAGCGCGCCTGCGTCCCGAGATCCGCCGCCACCCGGGCGCCGGCCTCCCGGGCGATGTCGGCCACGACCACCCGGGCCCCTGCCGCCGCGAGGCCCCGCGCCGTCGCCTCCCCGAGGCCGGAGCCCGCGCCCGTGACGATGAAGACCCGATCCCTGATCATCTCGCTGGCCATCCTGGCCCCCCGACGGTTCCGGGCGACCGACGGCGCCCCGCGGCCACCGACCTAGCGCGGCGCCGCAGCGGCCGGAAGTCGTCCCCGTTCGGATCCGGGACCGATCCGTTCCGCTGGGCGATTGACGTGTGAAATTTTCCCACATAGAAGATGCGAAGACGATCTGCGGTCGCGGATCGGATGTCCCCGTGTTTCCCGCGCTTCGGTGCCCGGTCGCCAAGTCAGGCCGTGTCCATGTCAGGGAACGGCCAAGTCATGGTGCGGCCGAGTCGTGCGGTCGTGACGGTTCTGTCGCGGACCGCACCCGTCATTCTCCGGTCCCGGCCATCTGGGAGCGGCCGAGCCCTCACGCCTGATCAGGACAGTCGTGGACGTCCCCTGGATCGAGACCGCCGCCCGGCACTGGCGGCATGGGCGGATCGTCGGGCGCCGGTTCGCCGACCGGCGTCCCGGCATCCGCGCGGCCCTGCGGGCGGCCGCGCCGGAC
>NZ_BACT01000836.1:0-21186 GCF_000333255.1 Methylobacterium sp. B1
GTCCCGGGGGACCTCTAGAGTCACCCTGCCCGGCAAAGCGTCACTGGCCCGCTCTTCACTGGGCCGGCACTGACCACCGGTGCGCGTTCGCGGTTTGGGTTCGCTGAACCCAAACGCGCACCGGTGGTCGTGCCGGCGTCGAGTGGACCGGGCCAGTCCCGAGACTTGACGAAGGCATCCTGGCCGACGTCCCCCGTCACGCTTCCCCCCGTCATGCCTCCTGCCGCCCGCGCCGGAGGCCGCCGATGAGCCCGCAGCCCGGCAGCCTGACCCGCCAGCAGCTCTACGACCGGATCCGCGAGAGCTCGAAGGACGAGGTCATCCTCGAGGAGATGATCCGGCTCGGATTCTGGCCGGACGGGGCGGCGCAGCCCAACCCGCCGGACGACCTGATCCGCCGCCGCGGCGAGATCGCCCGCGCCCTCGCCGATCTGCACCGGCGGGAGGCGGCGTGGCGCGACCCCGAGGCCGCCCTCAAGGAGATGCATCGCCGCCGCAAGACGGCGGCGCTGGAGCGGCGGCGCGAGACGAAGCTGCGCAACGCCCGCGACCGCCACGCCCGGGCGCAGGCGTGGCACGCCCGCCGGGAGGCGGAGATCCTCCATCTCGGCGACGGCGTCTCGGCCGGCCTTGCGAACGCGGATGCGCCCGCGCGGGGGCCCGCCCCCGGTGTTCCCGCCCTGGCGAGCCCGAAGGCGCTGGCGGAGGCCATGGGGATCGGCCTCGGCGAGCTGCGCTTCCTCGCCTACGACCGGGCGCTCAGTGCGGTGAGCCATTACCGGTGCTTCACCATCCCCAAGAAGGCGGGCGGCCTGCGCCGCATCTCGGCGCCGATGCCGCGGCTGAAGCGGGCGCAGTACTGGATCCTCGACGCGCTCCTCGCCCACGTTCCCGTGCACGGGGCGGCCCACGGCTTCGTGCCCGGCCGCTCGATCGTCACCAACGCCGCCGCCCATGTCGGGCGGGACGTGGTGGTCAATCTCGACCTCAAGGACTTCTTCCCGAGCCTCGACTACCGGCGGATCAAGGGGAAGTTCCGGGGCTTGGGCTACGCCGAGCCGGTGGCCACCGTGCTGGCGCTGCTCTGCACCGAGCCGGACGTGGACGCGGTCGAGATCGACGGCGCGCGCCTCTACGCCGCCCGGGGCCCCCGCCGGCTGCCGCAGGGCGCGCCGACGAGCCCCGCGCTCACCAACCTCGTCTGCACCCGGCTCGACGCCCGGCTCACCGGCCTCGCCGCCAGCCTCGGCTTCACCTACACGCGCTACGCCGACGACCTGACCTTCTCGGCCTCCGGCGCGGCCGCCGGGAAAGTCGGCGCGCTGCTCAAATACGTCCACGCCATCGTCGCCGGGGAGGGCTTCACCGTCCATCCGGACAAGACCCGGGTGATGCGCCGCGGCCGGCACCAGGAGGTGACCGGGCTGACCGTCAACGAGCGCGTCGGCGTGCCCCGGGAGACCCTGCGCCGCTTCCGCGCGCTGCTGCACGGGCTCGATCGGCACGGGCCGGCCGGGCGGCGCTGGGGCGCGGCCGGCGAGGGCGACGTGCTCCGCGCCGCGGTCGGCTTCGCGCAGTTCGTCCGGATGGTCACGCCGGAGACCGGGGCGCCGCTGGTGGCGCAGGCCCGCGCCCTCGCGGACCGCCCCGGGCTGCGGCCTGGGGTGCGGCCGCAACCGGACTTCCGCGCCCGGTTCGCGCGGGGAGCAATGCCGCTGGCCCGCTGCTGGGCGCCGGCCCCCCGTCCCGCGCCCGAGCCGGACCCGATCCTGGCCGAGGCCGAGGCGGCTGCCGCGCGGGCGGTCGCCGAGGCTGCGGCCCGCGCGGCCGCGCCGGTGCCGGGCCGCAGCGGCGTGCCGGCCTCCGGGCGCCCGCGGTTCGGTACACCCGAGCCGGTCGCCCCCGCGCAGGCCGCGCCCGGCACGGTCGCGGAGGCCGACGACGCCCCCATGAAGCCCTGGAAGGTGGTCCTCGGGGTCTTCGTCCTGTTCCAGGCGGGCGCCCTGCTGCATCCGGCGCTCGGGCTGCTCGTCCTCGTGGTCGCCCTGGTGCTCGGCCTCCGACGCCTGCTGCGCCGCTGGCGCCGGCGCCGGTGAGCCCGCCCCGGCGCCGTCTGGCCGGGCGAATCCTGGCCAGCCTCGCTGCGGCCCTCGCCCTCGCGCGCGGACCGGCGGCCCGGGCCGAGGAGGCGCCCGGCGCGATCATCTTCAACAAGGCGGAGGCCGCGGGGATCGGGGAGCCGCTGCGGCAGGACCCGGCGCTGCTGCGCAGCTTCCCGGCCTGCCCGGCCGACACCTTCGCGCGGGAGCGCCCGGTCTGGCGGCGGGCCTTCGCGCCCCGGCGGCCCACCGAGCGCCGCTGCGCGCGCGAACCCGCGGCCTGCTTCGTGCTCTGCACCCGGTGGTCGAACGCGCCGGCCTGCTTCGACCTCGCCCTCGCCTTCGAGCACCATTCCCTCGACGTCCCGGATATCCTCGACAAGGAGCGCCTCTACGCCCTCGCCTGCGCGGGCGGGTTTCCGGCGGGCTGCACCAACCGGGCCGCCGGGATCCGCAACGGCGGCTACGCGGCCGATCCCTTCCGCGATGCGCCGCGCGCGGACACGGACGCCTGCCTCGCCCGGAGCTTCCGCCTCGATTGCGACCGGCGCGGCGCCTGGGGCTGCGCCATGCTCGGCCAGGCCTACCGCCTCGGCGAGGGCGTCCTCGCCGAGGCGTCCCGCGCCCGGGCGGCGTTCGACATGGCCTGCGCGATCAACCCGGACTTCGCGGCCTGCGCCTTCGCCAAGCGGCAGGTGGCCGAGATGGACGCGCCGCCGGACAGCGCGGACGACGCGCCGTGAGGTCCGGCGAGGCCGGGGCGGATCCCGAGGCCCTGCGGGCCCTCTACGGGCGGAGCGATCCGTGGCCGGCCGGTCCCCCTGCCCCGGGCCTCAGGCGCGCCTGCCTGTGCGTGGAGGTGGACGAGGCGGACGACGTCGCCGCAGCGGAGCACTGGATGCTGGCCCATGCCGGCCGGCTCACCTGCGTGCGCAGCACCGGCTGCGGCTGCTGCGTGATCGGCTGGGACATCGAGGGGCCGGCGGCGATCATCGACACCCTGCCGGCGGCACTGGCTGCGGCGTTCGACGGGCCGAGCCTGGCGGCGGCTCCCCGGCGCGCGCCGGTCGCCTGGGGGCGGCGCCTCTGGAACCGCTGCTTCCGCCGCGGCTGAGACGCGATCCCGGACCGGCCACGCCGCGCGCCGGGCGCCGGCCGGGATGCGCGGCATGCGACCTCCTAGCGCCGTTCCGCGACGACCTCCGGGCGATCCGGCGCCCTCGGATCCGGCCTCCGCCCCGGGATCGGCCTCTCCGCCACCGCGGCTCCGCGTTCGAGGGTGGCGACCGCCAGGGGCGCCCCCCGGCCGCGCAGGGCGTGCAGGCCCAGGGGGCGGGCGCGGACGCCATCGGGCAGCGGGTCCAGCCGTCCGAGGAGATCCTGCGAGATCAGGATGCCGACGCCGAGCGGGCGGCACAGGGCCTCGATCCGCGCCGTCACGTTCACGGCGTCGCCGAAATACGCGATCTTGTGGCGGTCGACTCCGACCTCGGCCGTGACCACCGGGCCGCCATGCAGCGCCGCCCGCAGCCGCGGGACCGTCCCGAACCGGGCGGTCCAGGCCGCGGCATCCGCCTCGATCCGGTCGAGCACCGCGAACAGGCCGGTGACGCAGCGCGCGTCCTTGAGGCCGCGCCTCATCGGCCAGGTGATCATGGCGAGATCGCCGACATAATCGTCCACGGAGCCGCCGTTGCGCCGCACCGGCTCGGCCAGCGTCGCGAACACGGCCCCGAGATACTCCTGGGCGCGCAGATCGCCGTGGGTCTCGGCGAAGGCGGTGGAGCCGACGACGTCGAGGAACAGGAAGATCCGCTCCTCCTGAACCGGCTTGTGGTAGCGGCCGATCATGAAGTTCACGAACACGGCGCCGCCGATCAGGTCGCGCATCCGCATGGCGAAGACGAGGAGGGCCGACACGGCCAGGGAGTAGGCGAGAAACCGCGGCGTGATACGCACGGCCGTGGACAGGCTGTCGCCGGTGAGGCCGAACCCCCAGACGACCAGGCCGCCGAGGGCGCAGCCGAGGGTGATCAGCACCACGTAGAGCAACTCGGCCGCGAGCATGTAGACCAGCGCCGGCAGGCGGCGGATCCGCGGCTGGAGACCCGATAGGGTCAGGGCGGGGACGAAGGCCAGCACCGTCCCGCCCACTGCCAGGGCGTAGACGAGGCCGGCGAGCATCGAGGCCCCGCCGACGAAGAGCACATTGTAGAGGAGGCCCGCCCCGCCGCAGGCGAGGAGGAGGGTCAGGGCCCAGAGCCAGCGGTAGTGCGGAAGCATGGGCTGTCGGCGGGAGAGAGCGTGGCGTCGGGCGCGGTGCGACCGACGCGATGGCACGGGAGGAAGGCGAGAGAGCGACGAACGCGGCGAAGACTCGGTCTGATTCGGTGCGCCGCAGACTGCCCGTTCGCGCTTGATCGATCGGGATCAATGCGCACCGTCCACATCACGGTGTCGGGCGGTGTCGCGGCCGTGCCACAGGGCGCGTTCGGCCTCGCCGTCGTGAGCGGCTCCTGGGCGAGGGACCGATCCGGGCTCGGCCCCTGTGGGTCGGCGGAACCGCGTGAATGCGGGATACGGGGGGCCGGCGAGGGTGGTGCGGTTGCCCGCGGCCAGCCTGGTGGGCCCGGCAGGACTGGAACTACACCAACCGGAACATCGTCGAGGGTCTTTGGGCGCACCTGAAGGAGTGGTGGCCATCGCGACCCGCTATGAGAAGACCACCACCAGCTTCGGAGGCGTCCTCTGCCTCGCTACAGCACTCGATTACCTCCGGTGACGATAGGTACTAAGCTAGATTAAAATTTCCCATAAAATGCTACTCGTTGCTACTATATGGAATCGAACCACATTGTATCTTCGACTGCCGCCTGTGCTGCGTAGGTAAGCAAGTTTTTGCCAACGCGATGCTCTAAGGATTTATCCAATTCTCTCGCAGGGCACGTCGGGCATAATAGCTTACGATCAAATCCGCGCCTGCGCGCTTCATCGATAGGAGGCTTTCATAAACCGTTACCGCTTCGTCGAGAGCACCGGCATCGGCCGCGAACTTGATCATCGCGTATTCGCCACCGACTTGATAGCAGACGAGCGGCAGCAACGTGCGGTCCCGTAACCGTGTGAGCACGTCAAGATAGGGTAGACCCGGCTTGACCATAAGCAGGTCGGCTCCCTCAGTTTCGTCGAGCATAGATTCCAGAAGTGCTTCCCGACCGTTCGCAGGATCCATTTGATAGGAGAGACGATTCCCCACAAGATCGCAGTTCGCAGCGGCTCTAAATGGACCATAGAAAGCCGATGCAAACTTAGAAGAATAGGCCATGACAGGCGCATCGTGATGGCCATTTTTGTCCAAGGCTTGGCGTATGGCAGCGACCTGTCCGTCCATCATAGCTGAGGGAGCAACCATATCGGCACCTGCCTCTACGGCAATGAGCGCTTGGCGGCCGAGATTGGATAGCGTCGCATCATTGTCGACTTTTCCGCCGCGATGAACGCCGCAATGGCCGTGGTCCGTGTACTCGCAGAAGCAGTTGTCCGTTATCACGACAAGATCGGGCACCTCGCGCTTCGCGATGCGCACCATCCTTGCCATAAGGCCATTCTGGTTCCAAGAGTCACTACCCTCAGGATCCTTGTGATGTGAGATACCGAACAGCATCACGGCCCTTACACCGTCGCGTGCAATCTCGCAGAGTTCGTTCGCCAGCAACTTTTCCGGTACTCGGCTGATCCCAGGCATAAATGGGATAGCGACCGGATCGGTGATGCTCTCCTCAACAAAGATTGGGTATATGAGATCGTTCGCACACACTGACGTTTCGCGCACTAAGGATCGCATCGCCGGCGATTGGCGAAGTCTACGTTGCCTTCTAGATGGAAAGCTAATATTCACTGAATTTCTCCAAGCTGTGCGTCGGGCGTGGCTCGACTGGGCAAGCTTTGACGCTGCCACGTAACAATGAAAATCCCGATTGCGATTAGCGCTCCGCCCACAATCTCGTTCCACGAAATCAGTTCACCTCGGATAACAAAGTTAATTATTGCTGCAAACAGCGGGCACAAAAACAGAAAGCCGCTTGTACGGACCGCACCGCCAATTCGTAACGCGGCGAACCAGAGCCCCATGGCACCTGTCGAGGCGGGAATGGCGAGCCAAAGAAAGTAGATCCATGTAGTGGGGCTTGATGGTAGGCTAAATTGATCCCCACGTATGAGGGCAATAAATGCAAGCGCAATCGATCCGAATGACATCTGCCAGAATGCCAGCACCCATGGGCCGACATGTATTTTGAAACTTTTAGAAACGATCGTCGCGAAGGCCCAGCATGTCGAGCCGACGATAACTAAAAGCTCTCCCCTGCCAACAGATCCGTTGACGATGGTCCCAGTGCCTATGCAGATAATGACACCGACGAAGGATATTGCCAGACCGGCCCACGCTTGCCTACGGACAGGCTCTTTAAGGACCACGCCTGCAAGAATAGCGACAAGAAGGGGATTGCTGGCCATCAGGATTGCTGCCATCGGCGCGGTGGTCGAGGTCAGTCCGATGTTTAAGAACGCCATGACGCCGGTTGTTTGAAGCAAGCCGATGGTCGCGAGTTGCAACCAAGGCATCGAAACTTTCTCATCACGCCGAGCGCGCAGGAGTCGGGGAAGCAGCACTGGCAGTAGCGACAACGCTGCCAGCATAAACCGTATAGTGGCCAACCATAGAGGCTGAACATCGACTAAAACGGCTTTAGTTGCTACGAATGACGACCCCTGAAGAAAGGTCGATAGTAGCACTAAGACGAGATAGGGATTTATCGACTTGTCATGAGTCATATACGAATAATACCCGTAACGTCGATGATTTGCGTCGCGGAATAAGACAAAATCTACGCCGGATCGGACAAAAGAAGATGTGAGTTTCCGACTGACTGCGGAATGTCCTTTTCGAAATACCGGCTGGGCCGCTCCCCCAGCATCTGCCGGAACATCGTAGCAAATGCGCCAGGCGTCCCGTAGCCTAGGTCCGCTGCTACGATTCCAACTGGCTCACCCGCCGCAAGACGGGGTACGGCGGAGAGGGCGCGAACTTGCTTCCGCCAGAGCAGAAAGGAACTCCCGAACTCGCGTTTGAACAAGCGCGCTAGGGTTCGCGACGATGCCCCGACCAGCGAGGCCCATTCTTCTAGATCGCGACTGTCTCCTGGATCGTCGATAAGTGCGCGGCAAATGCTAGCAAGACGCTTGTCCTTCGGCGTCGGCAGATGGAGAGCTTCGTCGGCTTCCCACGCAATTTCGTAAGGGAGGAGGTCTAGGATACATTTGTCGTGCGCAGTCGGCTCGCGATCGAGCGGCATTCTCGCGACGCGAAGAATCAGCTCTCTCAGCAAGGTCGAAACGCGAACCGACCGCGGCTTCTTGGGGAAGGTTGTTGGGCAAGCACCTTCCAATATGTAAAGTGTCCGCAGCGAGACCTCGCCTTTGGCTCTCATTTCATGAGCGATTCCCGCCGGCATCCATACAGCGCGCTGGGGCGGCAAGAGCCATAAGCCATCCGAGGTCTTCACCTCCATGACGCCCGCAGTCGCGTGGATCAGCTGTGAGCGCTTGTGGATATGCGAACGGACGTGGAAACCCGATGGATATTCTTTCGGCATCGCGACGATACCATGCCGCGACGCCTCATAGTCTTCCGGATTAGTGCTCTTGGTTCGCATGTCTGCAGTAATTATATAGCATTAATCCGCATCCGGCTGGGGTTATGCCCGTTCGAGAAGCATAGAAATGCCTTGCCCAACACCAATGCACATCGTACAAAGCGCAAACCGCCCGTTCTCTGCTTGAAGACGGTAGGCTGCAGTTCCAATGAGGCGTGCGCCGCTCATCCCAAGTGGATGCCCAATCGCGATAGCGCCGCCATTGGCATTAACACGCCCGTCGTCGTCATCAAGACCGAGTTCATGGAGTACGGCGAGGACCTGAGCTGCAAAAGCTTCGTTGATCTCAATCACTGAGATGTCGTTAATGGCAAGGTCGCATTTCCGCAGCAGCTTCTGAACAGATGGTGCCGGACCGAACCCCATAATCCGTGGTTCGACACCTGCGGTAGCGGCGGCCACAACCCTCGCCAACGGACTAAGTCCAAACCGTTTTGCGATTGCGGCTGATGTGAGGAGAATTGCCGCAGCGCCGTCGTTCACGCCGGACGCATTTCCTGCCGTAATCGTTCCATCTGCACGGAACGGTGTAGGTAACCGAGCAAGGGCCTCTAGTGTCGTCTCCCGAGGATGCTCGTCTTTCTCTACAAGCGTGTCACTATCACCGCGACGCTTAGCTTTTATGGGCACGGGAACGATTTCTCGATCAAACGCGCCACGCTTCGCTGCGTCGGCATATCTCTGCTGACTTAGAAACGCGAAGCGATCCTGGTCAGCTCGGGATACATTAAAGTCCGTCGCAACGTTCTCCGCCGTCTCCGGCATCGAGTCGACACCGTACCGTGCTTTCATCCGCGCATTCACAAACCGCCAGCCGATCGTCGTGTCATGGATCTCGACGCTTCGGCTGAATGGGCTCTCAGCCTTAGCCATGACGAACGGCGCGCGCGACATAGACTCTACACCGCCAGCGATCATCATATCAGCCTCCCCGGTACGGATCGCCCGGGCTGCCACCGCCACAGCATCCATTCCGGAGCCACAGAGCCGATTGACCGTCACGCCGGGTATCGAAGGTTCAAGGCCTGCAAGCAGACTACTCATCCGAGCCACGTTGCGATTGTCCTCGCCAGCCTGGTTGGCACAGCCGAAAACGACGTCGTCCACGAGGCGCCAATCCAGCGAGGGGCTACGCGCCTGCAATGCGAGCAACGGGATCGCGCCGAGGTCGTCGGCGCGGATACTGGACAGCGCACCGCCATAGCGGCCAACAGGCGTGCGCACTGCATCGCAGATGTAGGCGTCGATCATAGAGCAGCTCCCGAGTGGGTCACCAGGGTTTTCGCTGGAGTCGCTTCATTGCTGGTCGTCATCAAAGCTATGAGGATCTGACGAGCTTCAGCGATTTCCTGGTCGCAGATGCGATGTCCGATGCCGGGATAGATGCGTTCGCGGACCTCCGCACCTGCCGCACGGAATGCATCCGCCGTCTCCTTGACGCGCGATGCAGGAATCCATTCGTCAGGATCGCCGATACCCAGAAAGACGGGAGTTTCATGGAATGACGCAGTCGCCTTCCAGACCGTCCCATCCGGGCCGAACAGGCCACCTGTGAACACGATCAACCCGCCCCAACGGCCGGGATTGCGATAAACATACTCGCAGGCGAGGCACGCACCCTGTGAGAAGCCCATCAAGACTACACGATCGTATGAGAAGCCTTCAGAAGAGAGGGCACGAACAGTCGCATCCACGGCTTCCAACGCTTGGCTAAGACGCGGCTCGTTATCCTCGATGGGCCTCATGAAGCCGCGGGGGTACCATGTCGCCTGATCCGCTGTAGGTACTGCATATCGAACGGCATCCATATCGATGCGCTGTGCGCAATCGTAGATGTCGTTGGGGGTCTGTCGCCTGCCATGCAGAAGCACAACGGCTACTTTAGCATCGTTGCTTTTTGCCCCCCGAAATAGAATAGAGTTACAAAGATGGGGGTTTTCCATGGCGAATCATCCAGTAGAATTGTTTTATTGGGTCGCATGCAGCAAAATGATTTTTAACTTATAACGACAGCATCACTCGTGCTTCTCTGGGAGAAGCTACCTCACGTCCGACAATGTTTGAGATTTTCACCAAACGCTCGACAAGCTGTGCGTTGCTTTCTGCAAGCACACCTCGCGAATAATAGACATTATCTTCCAGGCCCGTCCGTACGTGACCACCGAGAAGGATAGTGTGCAGGTTAATTGGAAGCTGAGATTTGCCAATCGCCAACGCGGACCACTCGCTGTCCTTCGGTACACATTCCGCAAGGTGGAGAAGATTCTTGCAGGTTGCTGATGTACCGCCACGAATGCCAAGCGCGAACGCGAACAGCGGCTTGCCTTGAAGAATGCCCTCAATCGTCAGAAGCTTGGCTTCCTCGATGACACCCTCGTGGTAGACTTCGATTTCGGGCTTGATCCCGAACTTTTGCATGTCGACCGCCAAGGCGCGGAACACTTCCGGGGAATTGATAAACGGCTTCCCCCCATGATTGACTGAGCCGCAATTGAAGGAAGCGATCTCAGGCCGGAATTGCAGGTGGTTCCAGGCTTTCGAAACGGGTTCACCTTTCGGGAGGTTCAGTCCGGATGTGCTGAGATTAATGATGATATCGCAGCGATCGCGGATGCGGTGAACGATCTCGCCATAAATCTCAGCGTGGTAGCAGGGCGTTCCATCAGGGTTACGGGCATGAATGTGAACGATCGAAGCCCCAGCGTTCCAGCACTCCACGGCTGCTTGCGCTATCTCCTCCGGGGAATACGGCACGTTAGGATTCTTTGATCGATTGGTGATGCCCCCATTAATGGCTGCCGTGATAACGAGCTTTCTCACAACACCTCCAAATATTGAAAATAAAAGACAAGATAATTCAAGAAATTTGAAAATCTTGTCACGCATTGATTGCTACAAAAGCATAATAACACTCAAAAACTTGTCTGGCGTCGTTTGATCGGACAAATTTTGCGGCAAACCAGACAGATTTGTGGCAGTGCGACCGCTACGGAGTCACATTGGATCATGTTCTTGTCAGTATTGAGGGCAATACTCTGAGGTTATTATCTGCATTCCGCAGTCTACGCCGTGAATAGATTATCTATTCCGAGAGTTTATGTGTTAATGATCTGGCTGTAACAATCATTTATTGTATAAATTCAATAAGCATGGCCATGGTGATGCCTGAGAACGGCGGTTTTGCGACGGTCTGCTTCCAGGCGACAACCAAAGGAATGAGACATCGCCGTGGCACCCGCTCTCGACTCTTTGCGGCCCCGCAGACAGGCTTCGAACCAGTTCAAGAGGCCGACAGCATGTCGGGCAAACCCTCAAAGTCATCCAGCTCGGCGTGCGGCGGCCAGTCCGGGCTCAGCGGCTCGCCGATTCGGTCGATCCACACGGACCGGATGCCGAGTTCGTAGCAGACCTTGAGGTTGGTGAATTGCCCCATGCCGACGTGTACGGTCTCTTCCTTCGTCATGCCCAAGGTAGCGTAGGCGTGCAGGAAGAGCTGGTGGTCCGGCTTGTAGGCGCGGGCCTGCTCGGCGGTGATGACGAAGTCGATCGGCACCCCGATTGCCGCGACGGTTCCGGCGATCAGGTCGTCGTCGGTGTTGCTGATGATCGCGAGCCGGTAGCGTGCGCGCAAGCGACCGAGCGCGGTCGGAACGTCGGTGTGCGGCTCGATCCGGCCGAGGGTCGATAGCAGCATGTCCTCGTCCTTGGGTTTCGCTGTATGACCGGCCTCGGCGAGAGCTACGGCGAGGGCAGATTGCAGGACTGGCTTGTAGTTGCAGTAGGGCGGGCACTGCTGTCGCTCTACGGCGGCGCTGCGCAGCCGGTCAGCCAGAGCGACCGATTGGACTTGCGCATCGGGCTCCTTCAGGCGTCTGGCCAGGATCGCGCGGGCTGCACACCGGACAGCGTCATGCCACCGGACTAGGGTGCCGTAGCAGTCGAAGGTGATGATTTTTGGCGCAGGTTGAAGTTACAGCATGATTGGTCCCACCGGGCGGTCCTACGCGAACAATCCCTGCCGACAACGTCCACTGTCCATACCTCAGGCGAAGTTGCGGGACAGCCGACGAATGGCCGCTTATGGGAAGCGTCCATGGAGATCCGAGCGGCTGGGTTGGGGCGAAAGCAGACGCCCTACGCAAAAGCTGATTGGGTTCAGACCCAGTGCCAAGGAGCGCCACCAGGGCGGGCAGCAGCGTGTCGTTGAGCTCGTCGAGGGCCCACATGCCGCGCAAGATCTTTCGGACGGTGGAGCCCGAGAAGGTGTTGGCGTGCCACTCCTTGGAGAAGCGCTGGACCCGGGCGAAGCCGTCCCGGGCCATGTCGCTCATGGTGTGCAAGGTGAGCGGCAAGACGAGGCTCCAGGCGACGTGCCGCAGCAGCGCGGTGGCGAGGCCGAGCGCCGTCATCGCCAGGAAGGCGGGAAGGGCGGCCCCTGGCGGCGGTTGCGAGCTGCCGTTAGGTTAGGGTCTTGGAATGGTAGAATTGCCGTCAAAAAGCCTTCCAGGCCAACTTCGGACGGACTGACACTCTTGCGCTTCCGCGGGCTGCCGGAAGCTTCGAGCTAGGCGTCCGATGCAAATGCGACCGCATAGCTATATCAGTACGGCAGCCTCAGTAAGGCATCGTACAATTGCCTTAATCTTAAGCCGGAAGCGGAGTAATGCTGTCCCAGCATGTCCGCACGTGTATGCCCGATAAGAGCTTGTACGATCGGTTGGGGAACGCCTTCTCTCTGTAGCGAGTTCGTTACGGTATGTCTGAGGCTATGAAAAACGAGGCTTTCGTTCTTGATCCCGAGTTCCGGTAAGAACATTTCATTGAACCATCGACCAAGAACTCGTCCCCATCCGTTCTTGGTGCAATAAGTGAAGCTTGGAAATAGCTTGGTCTGTCCTTGCGATCTGAGCTCGGTCACATATTGAAGAAGGCCAAGCTCGATAAGCTTCGGATGCATTGGTACGATCCGCTTCGAGGCTTCTGTCTTCAGCCGCTTTCCGTCGTCATCGTTGAGGTCGAAGTACCAAAGATCGCCTTCTTGTTTGATGTCAGCTATGTGTATCTGCGCAATTTCATTGAGGCGCGCACCCGAATATAGACCGATAAAGGGTCCCATTTCTGATACGGTCGTCGTATCAGGTTGCCATCATCATGTATGATCGCATCGTATAGGCTTGTAATTTCGGCTGAGCTGAAGGATTTTCTTACTACCGCAGCCCTCTTGGTGCTTCTTATCGTCAGTCCTGCAAATACGTTCTCTTTGACATATCCGTTTCTTTTTGCCCATTCAAACATCGTGCCGTAGGTCTGTAGATACTTATTGATTGTCTGGGCGTTGAGCTTCGGTATATCAGTCATCGCGAACACTTCTTTCAGGTCGCGGCCTTTCGTAAGACGGTTCTTGTTTCGGTTCTTAGGGTACTTAAGCAGTAGTTCCTTAACTTCGCGCGCCATTGGCAGTGTGAAGCTTGTAGCAGCTATCTCCGGCCCATGAATTTCTTTCAGTAGCCCAATATGCTCGGCTTTTTCGAACCGCGTCTTTCCTGCCCATTGGCCTCCTTTGTCGCCTTCATCGAAGTAGATGCGAGCCAAGGCCTCCAGTGTAACGTTTGAGCTGCCAATTGCGGGATTTGTCGCTTCGGTCTGTTCCGGCTGATCGTAATCGAACTGCGAAAATCCATCACTGTGTTAAATAATCTTCAGGAAAAAATCTCTGTACGCAATTGGATAAATGCGCGACAGGCGGTCGTAGGCATCCGAACCTGGGGCAATCTCCAAGTAATATCTGTCTATCACCTCCGCTAGCATACTCTGATTGTCGTCATCCGACAGCAAGAAAGTGCTAACGCTATCAACGGCCATCTGACTAATTTCAATGACGTCCTGTATTTGTTTGCGCTTGGCTGGTGTCAAAGGGCCATTCGCACTCAGCCGTTGTTTGTGTTCTATCAGCAGCTGCGTGAAGTGCTTGTGCAGGGCTGTCCGTAGGTCTTCGTACCGCATTCCGCAGCCTGGTCCGTACCCTTTCGATACGGTTGCCTGAGTCAGCATCCGTGCAAGCGTCAGTGCCTGCTTCGGATCGCGGGTGCCAAGAGAGATTTTGATGAAGGCCGGTTTTCCCGGTGCGTCTGTGGCGCCCCAGAGACGCCAGCGGAAGTGGAAGGCGCCGTGCCTGGAGCGCGTCAGGTACGTCGGGTTGCGCAATGCCATGTACCCCCGGAGTGCCCCACCGGAGAGAATCCAACGCTAAGCTGTTGCGCAGAAAGGGAATGGTGGGCCCGGCAGGACTCGAACCTGCAACCAGACCGTTATGAGCGGCCGGCTCTAACCATTGAGCTACGGGCCCGGGAGGCGCCGACGGATAGCCGATCCCCGGCCGTCCGTCACCCGGATTTCGCCGCCCCGCGCAGGCGCCGGGTCCGGGGGGCCGGGGCCTGACGGGCTGATTCGTCCCCCGGCAGGGGCGCCCCGTCCTTGATGCGCCACAGGTAGCGCGCCAGGATCGAGCGGTACGGTGCGAAGGCCGACGCCACCGCGCCGGCATCGGCCTGCCCGGTGAGGCGGCGCAGGCAGCCCGCCGCCGCCACGTCGCCCGCGGGCCAGATGTCGGGGTCGTGGAAATGGAAGATGCCGACCATGTCGGCCGTCCAGGGGCCGACGCCGCGTATGCCGCACAGGATCGCCGCCCGCTCGGGATGCGGCAGGCCGGCGAGGCCGGGGCCGAGCAGGCCCGCCGCCTCGGCCGCCACGATCGCCTGGAGGGCCCGCACCTTGTTGCCCGAGATCCCGCAGGCCCGCAGCAGGTCCGCGTCGCCGGCCTCAAACAGGCCCCGGGGGCTCGAATCCGCCGCTGCGGCGGCCGCCTCGATCCGGGCCCAAATCGCCCCGGCCGCCCGGGTGGAAAGCTGCTGGTTGACCACCTCGACGAACAGGCGGTCGGCGACGCGCAGATGCGCCGGCGGCTCGATCCGGATCGGACCGGCCTGCACGAGGGCGGCCCGCAGCGCCGGATGGGCGCGCGCCGCGTCCAGGAGATGGGCGTAGATCGCGGGATCGAGCATCGCCTCAGCCCATCCGGCCCGCACGGCGCTCCGCCCCTCGGAGAGGCGGCCGGCCTCGCGCGCCGCACCCGTATCCGAGCCGCGGCCCCGTTTCCAGTCCGGCAGACGGGATGCCGCGCAGCGCCATCTTGTCCGGGCCTCTCCGGCCGGTCTGGACGGAACGCGATGGCGGCCCAGGTCTCGACGGCATGGCGATCTTCTTCACCGCGGACACGCATTTCGGCGACCCGCACATCCTCCGCCACCGCGGGGCGCGGTTCGGCAGCCTCGAGGCCCACGACGAGGCCCTGGTCGCCGGGTGGAACGCCGTGGTCGGTCCGGAGGATGCCGTCTGGCATCTCGGCGACTTCGCCGCCCATGCGAGCCCCGCCCATTGCGCGGCGATCTTCGCGCGGCTGAACGGCACGAAGCGCCTGGTCCGGGGCAATCACGATTCGAACCGCGTTCTCGACCTGCCCTGGGCGGAGCCGCCGGTGGAGAGCGCCCGCCTCTCCATCGCGGACGCGCAGGGGCGGTCGCACCGCCTGTTCCTGTCGCACTACGCGCATCGGGCCTGGCCGGGGCTGTGGCGGGAGACGCGCCACCTCTATGGGCACAGCCACGGCTGCCTCGCCGACACCACGCGCTCCTGCGATGTCGGCGTGGATGCCTGGAACGACCGTCCGGTCACCCTCGACGCCATCCTGATCCGTCAGGACGCGGCCGCGGGCGTGCCGGAGGAACTCGCGGCCCACGGCCTGCGCTGATGACAGGCCGCCGGCGCGCGCTATCGTCCGCGGGAGACGCGAGATCCCGGCAGGAGGCCGCATCGCCATGACCGACATCCCCGCCCCGCCGTCGGGCTGGACCGCCGCCGCGACGCAGGCCGCGGCCGAACTGAGCCTCGGCACCGATTGGGCCGCCCTCGCCGCGCCGGACTGGACGCGGCTCTGCCGACGGGCCGGCGAGATCCTCGCTGGCCAGGGTCACGCGCCTCCGGCCGGCTGGGAGGGCGCCCTGGCGCGCGCCCTCGGCCGCCCCGATCCGGCGGTGGCCCGGGACGAACTGGCCCGGGACGAGTTGGCCCAGGACGCCGCGAACACCGTGCTCGCCGAGCGGGGCGAGGTGTTCGCGCCGGAGGACGATGCGTGAGGCGGACGACCCGGGCGCGCCTTCGCGCCGGCAGGTGGTTGCCGTCGCGGGGGTGCGGGCCGATGTAGAAGGCATGCCTTATCCCGAACGCCGGCGCGCCGCCCCGAGACCGACCGAACGCTATGGCCCCGGCCCGGCGTCCTCCGCCCTGCGCGTGGTTCCCCTCTCGGGCGGCCCGGTTCTCGACGCGCAGACGCGCCTGCGCCTCGGCCACCAGATGCGGGCGATGTACGATCCGGTGATCGACGAGGCTCTGGATCCCCGACTGGCGGAGCTGCTGCAGCAGCTCGACACGGACCGGGGCGGCGGTTCGACCTGAGGTCTAGGCTGAGACCCACCTCTGCCCGGCACATCCGCCGGAGATGCGGGAAGAGGCCCCCATCGGTGGATCGGGGGGATGTCACACCGATGGGAGCCGAGCCGAGTCGACGGATCGACCCAACCCGCTTCATATCGCCCAGACGCCGGCCCGGACGCTTTCACCTAAGTCAAATTTCCTGCCGAATACGGCGGTCTGAGTGTCGAATTGGCTTATTCGACCTGGAGAATCGTCCCGATCAGGCCGAGCTGCCGGTCACCGACAGCATGACCCCGTCGCTGCCGATCTCGGCTCCACTGTATCCGAGCATCCGCGCGAGCTGTTCGCGGGCGCGCCAGACGCGGCTCTTCACGGTCCCGATCCGGCAGTTCATCACGGCGGCGGCCTCGTCATAGCTCAGGTTCTCGATCGCCACGAGAACCAGCGCCTCCCGCATCACCGGGGCGAGGCGGTCGAGGGCGGCGCGCACGTCCTGAAGATCGAGATGGCCCCCCTGCTCGGGAATGCTGGTCAGCCGCTCGGCATAGGTGCCGTCGGTGTCGGCGACCTCGCGGCCCTGCTTGCGGTGCTGGCTGTAGAAGACGTTCCGGAGGATCGTGAACAGCCACGCCTCCAGATTGGTGCCGGGGGTGAAGCCGCCGCGGCCGCGCCAGCCGCGCAGCAGGGTGTCCTGCACGAGATCGTCCGCCGCAGCCGGGTCGCGGGTCAGCGAGACCGCGAATCGGTGCAGCGCCGGCACCACCTCCAGCAGACCCGCCCGGAACAGCTTGTCCCGCTCGCCCTCGGCCTGCGCGAGGGCCGTCTCCAGGCGCGCCAGCAGGTCGGCGAAGGGGTCCGAGGCGGGCTCCGACCCGAGGCCGATCCGGTCGTAGGCGCGGCCGAGCAGGGTGCCGAGATGGGCCCGCACGGCCTCCGGCAGGCCGTGGCGGGTCTCCGCCCCGGCCTCCTCTGCACGATCCGTCCCGGGATCGAGGAGCGATGAGCCTTCGGTGTCGGGCATACGGTCCGGTCGTCGGCGAGTGGGCCGGTTGCGCCCATGGGACCGTTTGTGGCGTGCCCGGGTCGCCGATGCCGCAACATGGGTTAGCGCTTTTCCCGAAGGGGGCTCGGCCGCGGGGCCGCGCCGGCGCGCAGCGCCGTCGGGACGGGCCGGCCGATGCCGCCCGAGGTGCCGGTCACGACCGCCGACCCGCCGCTCAGGCCCTGCGTCCCGCGTTGCCGTCGTATTGCAACTGGACGGCGAACCCTTGCCCGCGCCGCGGTGTTTGCCTTCGCAGCTGCAGCCGGTCGGGTGCGCCGTCATGCGCGGCCGACTGGCCTGCGCCGACACGTCCGCCCGAACCCCGCTGAGGTCACCGATGCCAGCCCCCGATCCAGCCCGCACCGCAGGTTCCGCTCCGGAGGGGAGCGCCTCGACGGTCTGGACGCTCGCCCTCGCCACCGCGCTGATCGGCCTCGTCGCCCTTCCGCGCCGGACGGGGCCGCCGGCCCCACGCCCCGCCGACCGCCCCGCCGACCGCTCCGGAGACCGCTCCGCCGGGCAGGACGGGGCGCGCCGGACGTCGCCCTCGCACGCGGGCCAGGAGGCGCAGGCCGTCGCCCGGACCCAGGCCGATCGCGGGCGGGGGGCCTCGACGCCGGCCGAGATCCCCGCCAAGGGCTGGAAGGACATCGCGCTGCGGGCCTATCACGACATCGGCGAGAACCGCCTGTCGCTGATCGCGGCCGGCGTCACCTTCTTCACGCTCCTGGCGATCTTCCCCGCGGTGGCGGCCCTGGTCTCCTGCTACGGCCTCGTGGCGGATGCGGCGACCATCAACGACCAGCTCGCCAGCCTCCAGGGTATCCTGCCCCAGGGCGCCCTGGAGATCGTCGGCGACCAGGTGAAGCGGCTGAACGCGGAGGGCAACAGCACCCTCGGGCTCAGCCTGGTGTTCGGCGTCGTCCTGTCGGTGTGGAGCGCCAATGGCGGGGTGAAGCACGTCTTCGACGCCCTCAACCTCGTCTACAACGAGCGCGAGAAGCGCAACTTCTTCGTGCTCAACTTGGTCTCCCTCGCCTTTACGGCGGGCGCGCTGCTGTTCCTCGTCCTGGCGCTGGCCGCGGTGGTGGCGGTGCCGGTGATTCTCGCGTCTGTCGGGCTCGGCGCGGATGCGTGGTGGCTGTCGCTGCTGCGGTGGCCGGTTCTGCTCCTGGCGGTCCTGCTCGGGCTCGCCCTGCTCTACCGCTACGGGCCGAGCCGGGACGCGCCGCGCTGGCGCTGGGTCACGCCCGGGGGTGCCCTGGCGGCCGTGCTGTGGCTCGGCGCATCGGTGCTGTTCTCCTGGTACGTCGCCCATTTCGGCAGCTACAATAAGACCTACGGCTCCCTCGGTGCGGCGGTCGGGTTCATGACGTGGATCTGGCTCTCGATCATGATCATGCTGGCCGGCGCCCAGGTGAACGCCGAGATGGAGCATCAGACCGCCGAGGACACCACCGTCGGCGCGCCCCAGCCCCTGGGCACGCGCCGGGCGCGCATGGCCGATACGGTGGGCGCCGCCGCGGACTAGCGCCGCACCCGGTCCGGCGCGAACGGCCTTTCCGAGCGACCCGCGCGTACGATCTGCGCGAACAACCTGCGCGGGCGCACCGGATCGACGCGTCCCCCGTCCTCAAGCCCGGGAACGACGACTTAACACAGGTTGGCGCACGTTTTTCTGCTGCAGGCACAAGCCGATCAAGATGATCCGGACTTCGATGTTCGGATGACGGTTTGGTCCCTGCCGATAGAAATATCCTTGTCCCATTATTTCACCGATACCCCCGGCGGCACCGTCGTGCGGGACGCTTCGGACGCGCGCGACGTCCCCCGGTCCCGTGTACCCGGCCGCGACGCGGCCGAATCTCCGGTCGGGCCCGTCTCCCTCCCGAGGGTCGCCGACACGCCGGTGTCGCGGTGATCTGACCGGAGGGGGACGTGGAGAACCCGTTCGTGCGGAAGATGGAGCGGCACGTCCGGCTCGCACCCGAGGACCGCGCGGTCCTCGACGGGCTGGGGCGCCAGCACGTCCGCCATGTCGCGGCCCGTCAGGATATCGAAGGGCAGCAGAGCGACCCGTCCCACACGCACCTCATCCTCGACGGCTGGGCCTGCCGGTACAAGCAGTTTCCGGACGGGCGGCGGGCGATCGTCGCGCTGCTCCTGCCGGGCGACCTGTGCGATCCGTTCGTCTTCCGCCGGGCGCACATGGACCACGCCATCGGCGCGCTGACCTCCGTCACCGTCGCCCGGATCGCGCCGGACCAGCTCGGCGACGCGATCCGCGGCCGGCCGGCCGTGGAGGAATGCCTGTGGCGGGAGATGCTCGCCACCACGGCCCTCCACCGGGAGTGGATCGCCAGCGTCGGCCGGCGCTCGGCGATCGAGCGGCTGGCGCACCTGTTCTGCGAGCTGCACCTGCGGCTGACACGCGTCGGCCTCGCGGACGGGATGACGCTGCCGATGCCGGTGACCCAGCCCGATCTCGCCGATGCCCTCGGCCAGACGAGCGTGCACATCAACCGCACCCTGAAGGAGCTGCGCATCAGCGGCCTCGTCGCCCTGCGCAGCCGGCGCCTGACGATCCGCGACCTCGACGGGCTGATGGAGCGGGGGCTGTTCGATCCGGCCTATCTGCAGCTCTCCTGACCGGCGCGGGCGATACGCCGCGGCCCCGCAGGCCGGCCGAACCTTGCCGCGGAACCGCCGCGGCCGATCTGAGGCGGACCTCCCTCCCGGCACGGGCCCGCGCGACACACGATGCACATCCACCTCGACGCGCTCGGCGGCGTGGCCGGCGACATGTTCGCCGCCGCCCTGCTGGACGCCTTCCCTGAGCATCAGGCCGGCGTCTCCGCCAGCATCCGGGCGGTCGACGGGCGCATCGCCTGCGCGGTCCGGGCGCACAATGACGGGATCCTCAGCGGCGCGCGCTTCGCCGTTTCGGCCCCCGGGGTGGAGCCCGGACCCGCGCCGCACCGACACGACCACCCGGCACGCCACGACCATCCGCATCCCCACGATCACGATCACGCCCACGATCACGCCCATGATGACGGCCACGGTCACGGCGATGGCCACGATCAGGGTCACGGTCACGGACACCGGCCCTGGTCGGAGATCCGCGCCGCGCTGGAGGCGGCGGATCTCGCGCCGGCGGTCCGGGCGCAGGCCCTCGCCATCTTCGGCCACCTCGCCGCGGCCGAGGCCCGGGTCCACGGCATCGCGGTCGAGGCGGTGGCGTTCCACGAGGTCGGCGCCTTCGATTCCATCGCCGACATCGTCGCCGCCGCCCACCTGATCGCCGCGCTGGGGGCGCGGAGCTGGAGCGTTTCGGCCCTGCCGCTGGGCTCCGGCCGGGTGCGGACCCAGCATGGTCCCCTCCCCGTCCCGGCCCCCGCCACGACGCTGCTCCTCGAGGGCTTCTCGACCCTCGACGACGGCGTGCCCGGCGAGCGCGTCACCCCCACCGGCGCGGCGATCCTGCGCCATCTCTGCGGCGAAGACCCCGGGCGGGGCCGTCCGCGGGGCATTCTCGGGCGCACCGGCATCGGGTTCGGCACCAAGGTCCTGCCGGGCCTGAGCAACTGCCTGCGCGTCCTGGTGCTGGATGAGGCGGCCGCCCGTCCCGGCCGGCGGGACCTCGCGGTGATCGCCTTCGAGATCGACGACCAGTCCGGCGAGGATCTCGCCATGGGCCTCGACCGGCTGCGGGGTGAGCCCGGAATCCTGGACGTCGTGCAGGCGCCGGTCCTCGGCAAGAAGGGCCGGATGATGGCCCGGATCCAGGTTCTGGTCCGCCCGGAGAGCCTGGAGGCGGCGATCGCGGCCTGCTCCGGGA
>NZ_BACT01000835.1:0-504 GCF_000333255.1 Methylobacterium sp. B1
TCACTGCATCGCCGCGTGCGGCAAACAGGCCACGGTACAGATCTTTTACGCTGTCATTGGGTCCGCAGCCGTACGATCGCGGCGGCGATTTCAGCGGTGAGGCTTCGGGCGAGCGGCAGCCTGTAATGGGTTTGTGTCGATGCCAATTTGGCCACCCCGGTCAAAGCCGTTTGTCAGGTTTTCCGGGCCAGTTCATTCGAAGCACGAGGCCGGCGTCGACACTCGCCGCGCCGCGGCGGCGGGGACCGGTCCCGCGATGCCACCCGGGAACGGCGTCAGACCGCAGCCCGGACCCAGACCGCCAGACCGGAGGCCAACCCCGCAGCGCGGGCGAGAGGCCCGGTTCCCAGCCCCCTACGATCTCGCGTCGGGCGGAAACCTTCGGGAAACCGGCAGGAATTTCCCGACCTGCGCGGTGTCGGCGGATAGGGCTCAGCGCGGAGATGCCGGGAGCCCTCGCCCCAACCGGACGGCTGGCGAAGGGAGCTGGGGATCGCGCCTGCA
>NZ_BACT01000834.1:0-1085 GCF_000333255.1 Methylobacterium sp. B1
CGGCCATCCGCGCGCACGGAAGACCGCGCCGCCGCATCCGCCTGAGGCGGTTCGGCAGGCGCGTCCCGACGCGGACCCTGCTATCAGGGCCGCCCCCGGCAATCCCGAGCAAGCACGTCCGTGGCCCTGCACCTGATCAAGCTCTGCGTCGGCCCCGCCACCATCGCCGACCTCGAGGCCCGGCAGGCCCGGTTCCGGGAGGAGGTGCTCCGGGACGGCCGGCCCGCGGCCCCGTTCCACGTCACCCGCACCCTGCCCAAGCGCCACCGGGAGATCACCGGGCGCGGTTCGATCTACTGGGTGATCCGGGGGACTCTGTCCTGCCGGCAGGCGATCACCGCGATCGAACCGCTGACCGGCGAGGACGGCATCCCGCGCTGCCGGTTGGTCTTCGATCCGCGCCTCGTCCCGGTGGCGCCCCGGCCCTGCCGGCCCTTCCAGGGCTGGCGCTACCTCACGGCGCGCGACGCGCCGGCCGACCTCGGCGCCGAGGCGTCGGGGGACCTCGCCGAGATGCCCGAGGCCCTGCGGCGCGAGCTGGTCGGCCTCGGCCTGCTGTGAGGATGTAGCGCCCCCCACCGCTCAGTCCCCCGCACGCCCTCCTGAGGCGCCGGCGCACGGCGGTGGCCGCGAAGGAAGCCCTCCAGACGGCGCTGCGATCCCTGCATCCCTGCGAGGCCTGCTGCCGCGGGCCCCTCAGGTGAGGGGAAGGGTGGGACAGCTCTCACGCCGGCCTGCGAACCCGCCGGAGCCATCTCGGCCCCGGCGGGATCCGTCCTACGCCCCGTCGAAGCGCCCGCTGGCATGGGCCAGCATCGTGTAGACCTTGCCGGTCTCGGAGGTCAGGTAGGCATCGGTGCGCTTGGCGTCGCTGTCGTTCTTGACCACGTCGCCGAGCAGGCGCTCGAACTCGCTGACGTAGCGGTCGACGCTGCGGCGGAACTCCGCATCCGACCGGTACCGGCGCTGGATCTCCGCGAAGGTCGCCCGGCCCTGCGGCGTGTAGATCCGCGGGTCGAACAGGTTCGGCTCGCCCCGGCGGTACCGCTCCCACAGGTCGACCGCGGTCCGATGCTCGATCATCT
>NZ_BACT01000833.1:0-1210 GCF_000333255.1 Methylobacterium sp. B1
GAGGCGGCCTTCGGGACGCAGGATCAGAAGGCCCTCGAACGTCTCGTCGTCGGGGTGCTCCGGAGACAGGGGGCGCAGGACATCGGCCCCCCGCTTGCGGACAATGATCGAGACCCGCGGATGGGCGGTCTGGAGGGCAAGGCCGAGGAGCGAGAGCACGATCGCCACGACAATGCCCTGGAGTGTTCCAAAGACGAGCACACCGAGTGCCGCCACAATCGCCCAGCGGAATTCCATGTGCCGTACGTGGTAGATGGCCCGGAACTCCTCCGGCTGAATGAGGCTGGCTGAGTAGACGATAACGATCGCCGCGAGGGTCGCCTGCGGCAGGAGACTGAGGATCGGAGCCAGGAACAGCATCGTGGCAAGAGCCGCCCCGGCCGTCACGAGCGAGGCCACTTGTGTCCTGCCGCCAGCGGCTCGGACGACACCGGTCTGAGACGTTCCGCCGCCGGCCGGCATGCCCCCGAGCAGGGCTCCCCCCAGGTTCGCCAAGCCCGTGGCGACCAGTTCGCGATTGGCATCCAGCGGCGGATCGCAGGGCCTCACGAACGCCCGTGCCGCGGCGATGCTCTCCGTGAAGCTCATCAGGGCGATGCCCATCGCGCCCGGCAGGAGTGCTTGAGCGAGCGCTGGGTCGGGCAGGCTGAAAGAGGGCAGGCCCTGCGGGATTGTCCCGACGGTCGACACGCCCGCGGCGCCGAGATCCAGCAGCCATGAGGCAATGAGGGCAGCCGCCACCGTGACCAGAGGGGCTGGCGCGTGCGGCTTGAGCCATTCCATCCCGACCAGCACGGTCAGCGTGGTCCCTGCGACGGCCAGGGTCGGCAGGGAGGTTGCGGGCAGGTGCTGAACGAGGCTCACCACGATAACCCCAGCCGGATGCGGATTAATGCTATATAATTACTGCAGACATGCGAACCAAGAGCACTAATCCGGAAGACTATGAGGCGTCGCGGCATGGTATCGTCGCGATGCCGAAAGAATATCCATCGGGTTTCCACGTCCGTTCGCATATCCACAAGCGCTCACAGCTGATCCACGCGACTGCGGGCGTCATGGAGGTGAAGACCTCGGATGGCTTATGGCTCTTGCCGCCCCAGCGCGCTGTATGGATGCCGGGCGGAATCGCTCATGAAATGAGAGCCNAAGGCGAGGTCTCGCTGCGGACACTTTACATATTGGAAGGTGCTGCCCCAACACCTTCCCC
>NZ_BACT01000832.1:0-1363 GCF_000333255.1 Methylobacterium sp. B1
GGTTTTGCTCCAGGGCGTAGCGCGCCTGATCAGCGAGCCGAAGCGGCGGGCGGCCTCGCCCACGACGGTCCCGTAGGACAGGCCGGAGATGATCCGGTTGCGCCGCGGGAAGTCGCGTCCGCGGGGCTCCCAGCCCATGGGCATCTCGGCCAGGACGGCGCCGCCCTCCCCCAGGATGGCCTCGACCAGGGCCGCGTGGCTCGCCGGGTAGATCCGATCCTGGCCGCCCGCCATCACGGCGATGGTTCCTGTCGGAAGGCTGGCCCTGTGCGCCCGGGCGTCGATCCCGCGGGCGAGGCCCGAGACCACCGTGAGGCCGGCCTCCCCGAGGCCGCGGGCCAGCCGCTCCGTGAAGGCGAGCCCTGCCGTCGAGGCGTTGCGCGAACCGACGAGCGCAACGGCCGGGCGGTTCAGGATGCCGGCGCCGCGCAGGGCCAGGAGCGGCGGCGCCGCGTCGACCTGCGCGAGGAGCCGGGGATAGTCCGCCTCGCCCGTGGCGATCAGGCGGCCGTCGAGGCGGGCGAGCGCCGCGATCTCGGCCTCGGCTTCGCTGCGCGTCGGAGGCGTGATCCGCCGACCCTGGCGGCCTGCGAGATCCGGAAGGGCGTCCAGGGCGGCCGCCGCGCCGCCGAACCGGTTCACCAGCCTCCGGAAGGTGCGCGGCCCGACGCCCTCGGTCCGGATCAGCCGCAGCCAGTCGAGCCGCTGCGCGTCGGTGAGCTGCATGCACTTCCCCAAGGTCCGCGCGTGGCGCGCGTGCGCTCAGCCTTTCTGGCCGATGCGCCCCTCGGTGCCGTTTGCGAGCCGGCGGATGTTGGGCGCGTGCTTCCACCATAGCAGCACGGCCAAGATGAGGAACAGCAAAGCTTGGGCCGGCGCACCGAGAGCCCACAGGGCCAAGGGTGTCGCCGCGGATGCCGCAAGTGCCGCCAGCGACGAATACTTGAGCGCGAAAGCGAGCCCGAGCCAGATCGCTGCAAAGAGACCGAGCGCCGCGGCATTGAAGGCCAGGAGCACGCCGATGAAGGTCGCGACACCCTTGCCGCCTTTGAATCCGAGCCAGATGGGGAACAGGTGCCCCAGGAACGCACCGAGCCCCGCGGCGAGCGCCGCACCCTCGCCCAGGTTTTTGGCGAGCAGGACGGCGACAGTTCCCTTGAGGGCGTCACCCAGCAGGGTCGCCGCGGCAAGGCCCTTGCGGCCGGTCCGCAGCACGTTGGTGGCGCCGATATTGCCCGAGCCGATGGCCCGCACGTCGCCGAGGCCGGCGAATTTGGTCAGGATCAGCCCGAACGGAATCGAGCCCAGGGCGTAGCCGAGGGCGAGGCCGCCGAGGGCGGCCGGGGTCGCGAGATCGGGAAGC
>NZ_BACT01000831.1:0-3273 GCF_000333255.1 Methylobacterium sp. B1
CCCGGATTGTTGCACCGCAGCCTTGAGCCACGCGGCGCCCTTGTCCCAGAGGTTTTGGATCTCGGCGGGCAGGCCGTCGACCCGGTACTCCTTCGGGATGCCGATGGTGAGGCCCTTCCACGCCGCGCGACACGGCGGCTTCGAAATCGGGCACCGCCAGGTCGGTGCAGGTCGTATCCCGGGGATCGGGGCCCGCCATGGAGCCGAGGAGGATGGCGCAGTCGCGTACCGTCCGGGCGATCGGGCCCGCCTGGTCGAGGGAGGAGGCGAAGGCCACCGTACCCCAGCGCGAGCACCGCCCGTAGGTCGGCTTGATCCCCACCGTGCCGGTGAAGGCGGCAGGCTGCCGGATGGAGCCGCCGGTATCGGTCGCGGTGGCGCCGAGGCAGAGCCGCGCGGCGACCGCCGCGGCGGACCCGCCCGAGGAGCCGCCGGGCACGATCTGCGTGTCCGATCCCTTGCGCCGCCAGGGCGAGACCACGTTGCCGTAGGCGCTGGTCTCGTTGGACGAGCCCATGGCGAATTCGTCGAGATTGAGCTTCCCGAGCATCACGGCGCCGTCGCGCCACAGATTGGCCGACACGGCCGATTCGTAATGCGGCTCGAAGGTTTCGAGGATCTTGGAGCCCGCCGTGGTCGTCACGCCGTGCGTGCAGAACAGGTCCTTGATGCCGAGGGGGATGCCCTCAAGGGGGCGGCCCTCGCCCGATGCGATCTTCCGGTCGGAAGCCTCGGCCATCGCCAGGGCGCGGTCCGGGGTCTCCCGGATATACGCGTTCAGGACGCGGGCCTTGGCCATGGCGTCGAGATGCGCCTGGGTCAGCTCGCGGGCCGAGATCCGCTTTGCCTTCAGGGCATCGCGCGCTTCGGCCAGGGTGAGTTCGTTCGGATCCACGCTGTTCACGTCCCCGCGCGCGCTGTCGCGCGCCTGCCCGCCAGAAATCCGGTCCGCAAGGTCCGGGCCGTCCTCGGCCTACTCGACCACCTTCGGGACCAGGAAGTAATTGTCCTCGGTCTCGGGCGCGTTGGCGACGACGTCGGCGGCGCGGCCGCCCTCGGTGACGACGTCCTCGCGCTTCTTCATCGCCATCGGCGTCACCGAGGTCATCGGCTCGACGCCCGTGACGTCGACCGTGCCGAGTTGCTCGACAAAGGCAAGGATGGCGTTCAGCTCGCCCTGCAGCGGCCCGACTTCGTCGTCGGTGACCGCGATCCGCGCCAGATGCGCGATGCGCCGAACCGTCTTCTCGTCGACCGACATGCCGTCCCGTTCGTCCCTGCCCGGGAGCACTCTCCCGAAGTCGGTCGGGCTATAGCATCGGCGCTCGACGCGCTGCAACGCGGGTCGAAGCGGGCGGAAGGCCGGCGTGCCGGAGCAGACGAAGGCCGGCCCTGGCGACGCCACCGGGACCGAACCCGCAGGCCGACACTCGTGTGGGGCCGATCAGGTCACGACGTGGTGGGGCGTCACCGACATCTCGATGGTGATTCCCGGTTGCCGGACCGGCTGGATCATGGCTTGGGTGAAGCCCGCGACCAGGATCTCGAAGGCGAGGAGCAGCATCCAGCGGTGCTTGCGCGGCATCGCCCGCCGATATCCGGACGGTGCGGAACAGGAGAGCTGGCCGTTCGTCGACAAGGCGGGCCCCTACAGTGTGATTTAACGGAACATTAACCTACCTAGACGCGAACGGCTCCGCGCGCACCGGGGGCGATCTGCGCAGGAGCTGAAGCCTGTGGACGGTGGAGCGGGATCGATGTGGGAGCAGGTTTTCGCGGATCTCGCGCCGGGCTTCGTGCCGGACGATGGGGCTCTCGACCGTGCGGCGGCGGATCTCGGCTTTCCGCTGCCGGCCTCCTATCGCGCCTTCTGCCGAACCTGCGGCGTCGGCCTCGCGGGGGGACAGTTCCGCATCGCCGTGCCGGCGCCGTTCGAGGCCTGCGATCTGGTGACCCAGGCGGGGCTCATCGCCCACAGTGTCGGTGCCGCCGTCGCCATGCTGGAAGAGGGCGCGGAGCCGCACCGCTTCGATGTCGAGGGCGGCGAAGCGAGCGTCGTCGAGCGCGCCTGTTTCTTCGGTGCGGGCGAGGATGGCAGCTTCCTGTTCTGGGACGTCTCCGGGACGGACGGCGAGTACGACGTCTGGCTGCTCGCGCCCGATCTGGAGACGGTGCGGTTCGGCGGCGAGAGCCTCGACGATTTCTTCACCCGGGTCGCCGCGCCGTCCGCGGCGCTGGTTCTGGGGCCGGGCGCGGAGCCCCTCCCCGCCCGGTTCGAGGGTATTGCCGAGGCCACCCTGGCGCGCACCGAACAGGCGCAGCCATGAACTTCGACGCGATCCGCGCCTTCGCGGCCGAGTCCCGCGGCGGCGCCCGGCTGATCGGCATCGATCTCGGCACCAAGACGATCGGGCTCGCCCTGTCGGATCTCGGCCGCCAGATCGCGACACCCCTGGAGACGATCCGCCGGGTGAAGTTCACCCCCGACGCGCAGCGGCTCGCGACCCTCTGCCGGCAGCACGCGGTCGGCGGCTTGGTGGTCGGGCTGCCGCTCAACATGGATGGCAGCGAGGGGCCGCGGGTGCAGTCGACCCGCGCCTTCATGCGCAACCTCGCGCCGATCCTCCCCCTGCCCCACGTCTTCTTCGACGAGCGTCTCTCGACCGCCGTGGTCACTCGCGCGCTGATCGAGGCCGACGCCTCCCGGGCGCGGCGCGGCGAACTCGTGGACAAGCTCGCCGCCGCCTACATCCTGCAGGGCTGCCTCGACGTCATGCGCAATCTCGCCGACGCCGATGCCGACACCGAGGACGATTTCCTCAGCGACTGACCAGGGAGACCGTGCCGCTGCCGTGACGCTCGATCCGTCCGTCGAGCTCCAGTTCCAGAAGCACGCTCTGCACGGTCCGGGCGCCGACCCCGGCGCTCCGGGCCAGCTCGTCGGTGCCCACCGGGCTCGGGCCGAGCAGGGCGACGATCCGCGCCCGGTCATCCGCGGGCTGGGGCGGCTCGTCTTCGCAGACGGGGCGGCCGGCAGCCTCGCGGTCGGGCCACAGCGGGATCGGATCGCAATCCGCGCCGGTCGCGTCGAACTCGATCTCGTCCCAGAAATCCGGCTGCTCGGCGAGGTCCGGCCGACCGCGCGCCGGCGCCGCCTCCGCGTCCGGGCCGCGCTCGATGATCGGGCCCAGCACCTCGACGACGTGGGCGACCTCCGAGACGAGGGTGGCGCCCTGGCGGAATCAGGTCGTTGGTGCCCTCGGCGCGCGGGTC
>NZ_BACT01000830.1:0-33613 GCF_000333255.1 Methylobacterium sp. B1
TGCAGATGGAGATCGAAGGCATCTTCGGTAGGCGCGTATCGTATATGCAGGCCGACCAAGAGCGGCTCAAATATTTTCTTCTTGCGCAGCTCAGTGAAGCGCGTATTAATCGCTTTATTAAATCGATCAACTTCCTCAACGAGGGCGCCTAGCGGCGCCTTCCGGCCCGGCAACTTAATGCACCAGAAGCGCCAATTCTTGGTGTCTTGGCCCTTCGCAAAGGCCATAAACTGGTTGAGCGTTTCGACATTGCGCCTAAGCGCTTTCCCGGGAAAGCAGCGTGAGTTCCGGGTCGGCCGCCCAAGCTCGAAAATTTCCCCGTACTCCTCGTCATTGGTGACGATGTAGCGCGAATTTTTCGAGGCATAGGGAACGTCGAAAGGCTCGACGGCAGCGATGATCTGGCGCGTCAGCGCAGCGCGCTGTGCGCGGGTAGTGGAGAAGCGTGTAGCACCACCTTCAACGTCATCGGGAATGGATAGGTCGAGAGCGCCCTGCCGCCCTACACGCGAGCCCATGTGGACCTATGCAGTTCGTGATCGAGCAGCACTCAGATGCTGCTTCCATGACCATATGTGGAAGCTGCGCTCAAGCTTGACAATGACTGGCGCTGTGGGCTGGGCTGGGTTCGCATCAGGCGCTAGGGGTCGACCGCGCGAGTGGGTGAAAATGCACGGATTGGACGAACGTCAATCCGTCTGCTCCCGACCCGAATCGGAAGAGAACGGCGCAAAATGCGTCGCTCGTAAGCAGACGTTTCGGCCTTACCGGCGAGCTTCGGTCGCCATCCTGACGGCGAGCGCGGCCAGCACTGTCCCCATCACCCAACGCTGCACAACGGCAAAAGACGGGCGTCGGGTGAGGAACAGCGCAATTGAGCCTGCCGAGATGGCGATAGCTGCGTTGACCAGAACGCTGATGACGATCTGGGTCGTGCCGAGGGCGACAGCTTGGCCGAGCACGCTGCCTCGTGTCGGATCGATGAATTGCGGCAGCAGCGACAGATACATGACCGCGATCTTCGGGTTCAGCAGGTTAGTCAGGAAGCCCATCAGGAACAGCTTGGCTGGGCCGTCCTTCGGCAGATCCTTGACCTGGAATGGCGAACGACCGCCGGGCCGGACGGCCTGCCACGCAAGCCACAGCAGGTATGCTGCGCCCGCGATGCGGATCGCGTCGTAGGCGTAGGGCACCGCCAGCACGAGCGCTGTGATGCCGAATGCGGCGCAGAGCATGTAGACGACGAAGCCCAGCGCCACGCCGCCGAGCGAGATCAAACCTGCCGTCCGGCCTTGGCAGATCGAACGTGAAATAAGGTAGACCATGTTCGGCCCCGGCGTCAGGACCATGCCGAGCGCGACGGCTGCGAAGGCGAGGAGGTTGCTCAATTCAGGCATCGTCGTCCCTGATCAGGAGGATGCCCAGACGCGCGGCGCTATGCACTCGCGCTCCCCGATGGTGTCCCATCTCAAGCGTCAGTCACGCGAGGTGGGCTATTCCTAACCTCGTAATGTCCGCGTGGGAAGCCTTGGCCGTATCACGTCCGCTTTTAGCGTTTCGCGACCGGTGAGCAGACAGTCTCAAAACCACCCCGAGCTGCTATCCTACTTCCGAGCCCGCCCCGTCATATTGCCTCTGTCACTTGTAAGTACCGCCTCGGCGAGATCACACATCCAAATGACATCCCTTGTCGGCGAACGTTCGAGGCAGCGCCGAGAAGTTGATGATCTTAACATTGGGCAATCAGAGATTAGGCCAAAATCTTAAGATTTAATTTAGTAACATACATTATATCTATAAGAAGCAAAATGGGCCTGAATAATGAATTCAATCCGCTTTCGGTTGACCACTTCGGTCTTTGCTCTGATCTTGGCGCTGATATGCAATATAGCGCTAGGACTGTATTTTGCCAACCAAGCCACCGATAACATGAGCCAACTTTACAGCGACCGGATCGTGCCGTTGCGCGAGCTCAAGATCGTGGCCGACATGTACGCGGTCAACATCGTCGATACATCGCACAAGATCAACAACGGCAATATGGAGTGGGCCAAGGGACCGCCATTGGTCGCCGAGGCTCGGGAGCGCATCAGCAAGACCTGGACCGCCTATCGCGCAACGAGCCTGACCGAGCGGGAGAAGCGCCTCGTCGCCGATACGGAAGCCACCATGGTCGGCGCAAACGCGGCCGTGAAGCAACTTTCCGACATCCTGGCCAAAGGCGACAGAGCCCCGCTCGCCGAATTCGTGCGCGACAGGCTCTACCAGACCGTCGACCCGGTTAGTGCCTCCATCCAGAGTCTGATCGATCTGCAGATCGAAGAAAGCCAGAACGTCTACTCCCAGTTCACGTCCCTCTCGGCGACGATGAAGGCTCTGCGTGGCTTCACCCTGATCTTCGGCATCGCAGCCGCCGGCTTCGCCCTATTCACGGTTCTCCGCGGCGTTATCGCTCCGCTCAGCTCCATCACGGAGATGATGCAGCGCCTCGCGTCTGGTGACACGACACAGCCTGTCCCCGGGATCAGCCGTCGCGACGAGGTCGGCAACATGGCCGCCTCGGTTCAGGTGTTCAAGGACAACCTGATCCGGACGCGCGCGCTGGAGGAGGAGACGGCACTCGCTCGCGCATCGGCCGAGGAGCAGCGCAAGGCCGGCATGCGGCAGATGGCCGATGGGTTCGAGGCGGCGGTCGGTGGCGTCATCAGTATGGTCTCATCCTCAGCCACCGAACTGCAGGCCACCGCCCAGCAGATGACCGCCACCGCCCAGGAGACCGCCGCGCAATCGACCGGCGTGGCCGCCGCTGCCGAGGAGGCCTCGACCAACGTCAACACGGTCGCGGCCGCCGCCGAGGAACTCGGCTCGTCCGTGCAGGAGATCGGCCGGCAGGTGACCGGCTCGGCCCAGCTCGCCCAGGCTGCGGTGAACGAAGCTGACCAGACCATCCATCTGGTTCACGCGCTCAGCCAGAACGCCGCGCGGATCGGCGACGTGGTCGGGATGATCTCGGGGATCGCCGCCCAGACCAACCTGCTGGCGCTCAACGCCACGATCGAGGCGGCGCGGGCGGGTGCCGCGGGGCGGGGCTTCGCGGTGGTGGCCTCCGAGGTGAAGGCGCTGGCCGAGCAGACCGCCAAGGCCACCGAGGAGATCGGCCGTCATATCGCGGAGGTGCAGGATGGAACCGCGCAAGCGGTGACGGCGATCGGCGGGATCACGGGGCGGATCCGGGAGATCGACAATGTGGCGACGTCGATCGCGGCGGCGGTCGAGCAGCAGGGCGCGGCGACGCAGGAGATCGTGCGCAACGTGGCGCAGGCCTCGGCGGGCACCAACGCGGTGACGGGCAACATCGCCGGCGTCGCGCAGGCCTCGGAGGAGACGGGGGCCGCGGCGTCTCAGGTGCTGTCGGCGGCCTCCGAGCTGTCGCGGCAATCCGAGCATCTCGGCGCCGAGGTCGCCCGCTTCCTCGCAACCGTCCGCGCCGCCTGAGGAAGCCATGGCCAAGATCCACATCCTCCCGGCCCAACCTCACGGTGTGGACCAATTCGAGCGACTGCGCGCGGATCTGGCGGCAGCGCACGCACGCGGCGCGGATCTCGGTTCAAGCGCGCCGCACATCCAGGCCGGCGGCGAACGGCTCCTGCAGCTCTGTAGCGAGCTCGAAGAGGCCATCGACGACTTGGATTGGTGGCTGACCGAGCATGGCCTGCAGGATCAGGCCTCGGATAAGGCCCTACGGCAGCTGCTAAGCACCGTCCAGGGTCTTGTTAGAACGACCCGACGGTTCCCGTCCGGCCCCTGACATCGCCTGTCACATCTCGCCTCCGCATCGCGGGCACACGGTCGCCGGCTACTGCAATCTGATCTCATTTCAGTTGTGAGCAGGCAGGACGGTATCGGCCGCTTCGATGCGTTGGCCAGACTCAACCCGACGGTTGAAGATCCGCACCGAGCCGCCCTTCCGCATGCGACCCGATGCGGTCGCCCCGAAGACGACCAGAGCATCCCACAAGCGTAGGGGTGGACGCCCCCTGACGGCATCGATGTGCCAGAGTGGAGGTGTTGCAACACCACTGCAGGAGGCGTCCATGGGTGAGGTTAGCACAGTCGGGATCGATCTGGCGAAATCAGTTTTCCAGGTTCACGGCGCGGATACGAGCGGTGTCGTCGTTTTCCGCAAGAAGCTGCGGCGTGATCAGGTGCTGACGTTCTTCTCGACACTTCCGCGTTGCGTGGTTGCTATGGAAGCATGCGCCAGCGCTCATTACTGGGCCCGTGAGATAGCTTTGGCAGGCCACGAAACGCGGCTCATCCCGCCAGCCTACGTGAAGCCGTTCGTGAAGCGGCAGAAGAACGACATGGCCGATGCTGAGGCGATCTGCGAGGCGGCGCAGCGGCCGACGATGCGGTTCGTTCAGGGAAAGAGCGCGCAGGCCCAGGCCTCCGCAGTGGTGTTCCGTACGCGCGACCTGCTCGTGCGTCAGCGGACCCAATTGATCAATGCACTGCGCGGGCACCTCACGGAGTTCGGGTACGTCGTTCGCCAAGGTGTCGGGCACGTAGGCCAGCTCGTGGCGATCGTCCGCGACCCCACATCTGACGTGCCGGCCGAGGCAAGGCCGGCCTTGGCCATCATTGCGGGCAGCCTGGAGGCGCTCCAGGCGCAGATCGCACTTCTCGACCGCGAGATCGCCCAACGCGCGAAGGACGATGCCGTGGCCAAGCGGCTGATGACGATACCGGGTGTCGGCCCGGTGATCGCGACCGCACTCGTGGCTCTGGCACCGGCCGCCAGTACCTTCCGCCGCGGGCGCGACTTTGCGGCTTGGCTCGGTCTCGTCCCGCGGCAACACTCCAGCGGCGGCAAGGAGCGGCTGGGGCGAACGACCAAGATGGGCGAGCGCAGCCTGCGACGGTTGCTGATCCTGGGCGCGAGTTCTGCGACCAAGGTCGCGGCGCGTGATCCCGATAAAGCTGGGGCATGGTTGGCCGGCATGCTGTCGCGCAAGCCGCGCATGCTGATCACCGTCGCCCTTGCGAACAAGATGGCGAGGATCGTCTGGGCCTTGATGGCCCATGGCGGCTCCTACAGAGCTCCGGCCACGGCGTGATCGCCACGGCCTGAGGCGTCAGGGAGGCAGGGAAGGTCAGTCGAGAGGTATGGCGCAACGGTCAGAAGACGGGGTCGGGAAAACCAGTGAATGGCCAAGCGCCTCGAGCGCGCCAAAGCGACTTGGACCCGATCCGCGCTCTCCATACAGGCCAGCAGCCGTGATGAAGGCTGCATCAACAGGCCGGACACACGGCAGCACCTGATCCTGCGCGCACAAATCTCTCCAACACCCCCTTGAATCCGATGGGGCGTCCACACACGGCCATTCGTCGGCTGCCCGGCTTGTCACGCGCTAGGTGGTGAGCGGACAGAGAATTGGAGAGCAGGAAACGGGAAGCGCATCACCCGGACGAGATCGTAGCACGAAGCGAACCCACGAAAGGTCCGCCATGCCGCCGCCCGTGAACCGCACGATGTCCGCGTCCGAATGGGCGATGCTACTCAGCCTCTCGGTACTCTGGGGAGGATCGTTCTTCTTCACACGCGTGGCGCTCTCGGCCCTGCCGCCGTTCACCCTCGTTCTCCTGCGGGTCGGGCTCGCTGCTCTGATCCTGAATGCCGTCATGCCTCTCCTGGGGCTGAGGATACCGCGCACGGGTCGGGCATGGGCCGCCTTCTTCGGCATGGGCCTCCTTAACAACGCCGTTCCCTTCTGCCTCATCGTGTGGGGCCAAACCCACATCGCGTCAGGGCTTGCCGCCATCCTGAATGCGACCACACCGCTCTTCACGGTCGTCGCTGCCCACGTCTTCACGTCCGACGAGAGGATGACCGGCAACCGGCTCGTGGGGGTGGTCATAGGGCTTGTCGGCGTCGCCGTAATGGTCGGACCCGCCGTTCTGGCGGGGCTCGGGACCGACCTCCTGGCACAGGTGGCCGTGCTCGGCGCGGCCCTGTCCTATGCCTTCGCCGGTCTCTTCGGGCGGCGCTTCCGGCGAATGGGCGTTCCGCCGCTCGCGACGGCGACAGGACAGGTGACGGCCTCCGCGTTCATGCTTCTGCCCCTCGTCCTCGTCGCGGACCGCCCTTGGACCTTGCCGCTACCGGGCGCATCGGTGTGGGGTGCAGTCGTTGGTATTGCGGTCCTGTCTACAGCGCTCGCCTACGTGCTGTACTTTCGCATCCTGGCGACTGCTGGAGCGACGAACCTTCTGCTCGTCACCTTCCTGATCCCGGTGTCGGCCATCCTGCTGGGCGCATTAGTGCTGGGAGAGCGCCTTGCCCCGCAGCACCTTATCGGGATGGCGCTGATTGGATGCGGGCTTGCTGCCATTGACGGCCGCGTCTGGGCGTTCAGTCAGCAGAGACGGCGCATTCCGCCTGAGATGTATCAAGGGCGGGACATCTGAGCGGAAGGATGACGCTTTGCCGTCCGGAGGGCAAGTAAGCGAGGGCATTGCGTCCACTTCGATGCATCATCGCTCGAAAGCGGACCGGCGGAAATCCACCCATATGCGACAAGATCTAAAGCCGCTTTAAGCCGCCCCTGGCGACGTCGGTTGGTTGGCGCCGCTTCGCGGCGCCAAATCTTCCCCTCGCGGCCTCAATGGCCGTTTTTGTCGCTCTGAGCCCACGAACAATCTCGGACTACACGGGTAGGGTACGACAGGGGCGATTTCCGCCGTCGTACCCCCTGACAGTCCCCCACTGGAACCCATCGTGCCGGAGCGGCACATCCCTCAGATCAGGATGCGCTCGATCTCGTCCAGGTTCACCTCGTCGGCGCGGCGATCGTAGAGCTGGGTCGTGCGCGTCGAGGCGTGGTTGGCGATGGCGGCGGCGCGTTCCAGGGTGCCGCCGTTCTTGAGGTAGGCGGTGATCCCGGTGGCTCGGAACGTGTGGTTGCCGATCTGCGTGGCAATGCCGGCCGCCTTCGCCCGCCGCCGCACCATCGCGTAGGCGTTGGCGCTCGGCAGAGCGGTGCGGGTCAGTTCCGCCGTCCCGCGCCGGATCGTCCGGAACAGCGGCCCGTCGCCGTCCGCTGCGATGCCGGTGCCGTCCAGGTAGGCGTGCAGGTAGTGCTCCAGGTTGTGGTGGCAGGGTAGATTCACCACCTTGCCGCCCTTCTCGTGCAGCCGCACCCAGAGACGACGGTTCTGCACGTACACGTCCTCGACCCGCATGGCGGTGGCCGCGCCGATCCGCGCGAATGTGTAGACCATCAGGCCAATTAGCGCCCGGTCGCGCAGGCCGATCGGCGTGGCGGTGTCGATCGCATCGAGGAGCGCGCGCGCCTCGTCGGGCGCGAGCACGGGGGTCTTGCCTCGCTTCACCACGTGCTTCGGCCCGCGCACGGCGGTCGCGGGGTTGAACGGCAGCACGCCGCCAGTCGCCAGCCAATCGAACATCATCCGGATCGCCGCCAGTCGCTGCTTGACCGTGGGAGCGCTGTGGCTGCGCCCGAGCTCCTCGACGTAGGCGGCGATGTGGATTGAGCTAACGGCGGCGATCGACGGCAGGCCGTACTTGTCCAGCCAGGCGCAGAACTCGGCCACGGCCTTGGCATAGGCGCGCCGGGTGTGCGGGTTGCGGATCTGCGCCGTAAAAAATTCCAGGAAGCGATAGGCGGCACGATCGCCGGCGGCCGCGATCAACGCCGGAGCGTGAAGTTGGGCTGATTTGAGGACCGAACCCATCAGAAACGCCGCGGCGGCCGATCCTGGGTCGCAGCAAAAACGCGCTGCGCATCATCGACCCCTATGAACTGAGGCACTGGATCCAGTGCCGGGGTCCAGGAACCAAAGCCCGCCCGGCCATTGAAGGAAAATATTGAGGCAGGCCCCCCGAAACGGATCGTCCCTCTCCCATTCGACTCCTCTTCAAGGCTCGCTTCCGGCAGCATATCCAAATTGACGGCTGTGAAGTGCGGCCACGGCCCCGATCGCGTGATCAGAACACGTCGATCGGTGAGGACGTACATCGTGCGCTGCCGCAACCAGCTATCGAACAGAAAGCGGCCGGCGATCAGGAACAGGCCGACCAGGACGAAGGGAACACCGAACAGCGCAAAGGGGAACGGAGCGCCGCTACGGAGCACGGTGGTTTCCCAAAAGATCGCGAACCCGCCCCAGAGTAAGCTGAACGGGATGAGCAGGCCGTCGCGCCGGGTTAGCCTGATGCCTTGAACGGGCGGGCCCCACCAGATGACCTTCTCGTTTGGAAGCAGCCGCGTCCTGAGCTGCTCCGGCATCATCGCACTCGCCATCTTGGGCCCCAACCCATACGTCTGATAAAGGACATTATCATATATAGGGCGGTCACGCGAAAGACCCCTCGGCCCGTCCCTTTTTAGAGGTGGCTCATCGTTCCCGATGAGGATGTCGCGTCAGGACCAACTGTCGATTGGCGAGCTTCGAAGCTCTCCATTGCAACCCGGCTGCAGTGTCACAAACACGCATACGTGTCGAGCAAGCTCGGCACGTATGCGTCTGGCGCGAACTGTGCTCCCAGACAAGAATGATTGAGCGGGCAAGTCGTCGTTATGGACAGTACCCATATTGTGTCGCAACGATGGACGTAGGAATTACAATCCAACTGCCATCCGCGGGTATGCCGCCATTGGCATCGATCCAAGCCTTTGCTCCAGGTACGGCGATAGTGGGAGTTGTATCTTCATACTTTTTCGAACCATCTGGATTTGGTTCTAGCGCAAACGCACGATGGAAACGTAGCAACATTCCCTTTTCGACGCAGACATCGCCACCGAACGATTTAAGTTTATCGACTAACACGGCGCATGCAGAGGAACAGTATGCGGCACCAATAACACGTAGCGCTTTGTTGTCTTCTTTTAACTTTAGAGCGGCGAGGATAAATGGCTTTCCCGACCCACCTTCCAGAAATTTTTTCGGCAAAATGCAGGGACCAACGCAATTATTTGCCCACGAATACATTTCAGATGCAAGGCGCTTTTCCTCTCTTATCAAGTCATTTTGAGAAAATGCGGATTGCGGAATGGTAAGATAAAAGGCGAAGACGAAAGCGGTCGCTATATAATTCATTAATTCAGTCCTAAAACGATCTGATTGATAAAAAAATAGCGGCATTACTGTAAGATATTTAAATTTTGTTTAATTACATTGTAGTCTGGATCGGAAAGACTCTGCTCTTATGCTCACGGAGCCTCGACTGTTCGTCGCCCAAAGGCGAAGTTCCCACACCATATATAGCACGGCCCCGCGCCAGTCGCCTCAGCCCGCCTCGCTGCGGTTCCGTCTCGGGGACGAGGAGTAAGCTCCGGGCTGGCCGATCCGCAAATCCTGCCTTGCACCTTCAGTGCATGTGATGTGACGCCCTTGCCGCAGCCGCAGCCGCAGCCGCAGCCGCAGCCGCAGCCGCAGCCGTACCGTTGCCGTCGGCAACCGGCCTCGCCGTACGCTGCCGTGCGTCAGAGCCGTCGCGCACGAGCCATGTAGATTGCGCATATCTGGACGGCGGAGGGGCTGGCGCCGCGCGAGCAGTGCATATCAGTCCAGGGCCTCGGGGTGCCGTTTCGCCGTGCCGGCGTAGTGCTTCGGGATCCTCGGGCAGCCGATATGCGCCCGCTGGTGCATCATCGCGACGCCGCCCTCCCCCGAGTAGAGCCCCTGGGTGCGCACCCGGCCGTGACAGATCGGACAGCGTTTCTCGGCGGCGCGGTGGTGGGCGTGCGCTTCGCTCAGCGGCACGAGCTGCCACGCGCCGTCGATCCGCACCTCGCATCCGGTTCTGTCGGGTATCGCCATGGTGGACAGGTGCCACGGCGAGGTAGCGATCACCAGGGTGGGATCGACACGGCAGGCACGAGAGCGACTGGTCGAAATCCGGACGTTCGGTATCTACCCGCACGGTCCGCTACGAGTGGGTTTCTGCCGGTCCGCCTCTGGACAGGGGATGCATCAAGCGGACATAGCCATGGGGATCACTAACGACCCCGAGTAGCCGTCGCGGTTAATGATCTGTGCGTGACCCCTGTCACGGGGGCGTGGGCCGTCACGATCCAAACTGACGCGGTAAGGCTGACCTGCGCGGGGTCGCCGAGCTTCGCCAATGCCGCCCGCAAGCGCGGTTCTACATCCGCTCGCCGGGCGGGGTGCTCGCGCACGATCTTCCCGAGCGAGCCGACCTTGAGCAGCACCTCGGTCATCGCATCGAGATCGCCGCTCGACACCCTGGCGTTGTACGCGCGAACCTCAACCCCCTCGAAACCTGCTCGACCCAGGACTTCGTCGATGACGCGCGGATCGGCGAAGCTGAAGGGAGCATCATCGCTGACGCCCGGAATGCCAGCGGCGGTTAGTGGCAGGTGATCGAGTTCGTTCTCGTCCAACGCCCGCCAGCAGACGAAGGCGAGCCGCCCACTCGGACGGAGCATCCTGCGGAAGTTAGTGAAGGCCGCGACGGGATCGGCAAAGCCCATGACACCGAAGCGCGAGTAGATCGCGTCCGCGCTCTCTGACGGTAGGTCGATCGTCTGGGCGTCGGCCTCGATCACGCTGACGTTCAGAAGAGCGCGCATACGTTGAGCGGCGACGGTCAGGAGTGGTTCCGCCACGTCGATGCCGATGATCCGACCGCTCGCTCCCACGATCTCGGCGAGTTGGCCAAGGGTCTGGCCAGCCCCACAGCCTACGTCGAGCACTGTGGCCCCTGGCGAAAGTGCAAGAGCCGCCATGGCCTCCAACCCCAGCGGCGAAAGCTGTCTGTCGATGAGAGGATAGGCTTCGACCCACGCCTGCACACGCAGCGAGCGGGACCGCGGACCGGCAAGCGTGCGGGGATTGAGCATGAAGCTGAGCTTAGCAGGAAGCAAGCGGACCGTCTGCAAACCACCCCGAGCCTATGTTTTCTGACGGCCGACGAATGTTTCCTTTCGGTGAACGCCGGACAGCCGTCTGCATAACTGGCATAGTTCATATACGGAATAACCGGGTCGGGTGGTTTGCTGCCCGTCCGCTATGGGGCGAAAAGGCATAGAAGCGGACGCAGCTGTTCCATCCGCTCACGACCCCGAGCAGGATGAATTTGTGTAAGATGACACAAAATATAGGACCTACCATAATATCCAAGAGAGGTCGTTCGCACCGATACATTCACTCCATTAATCAGCACTGATTATATCGTAGTGCCAGGGCGGAAATCCTCTGCGGCAACCCCAGAGCTAATTCCGGGTAGAGAAAACCCGCCACGGCGATCCGGGCGGGCTTAATTGGTGCGACAGTCAGGCAATGGGGGACTTAGGCTGTGTATGCCTTCGCTACTACACCGAGCTCTGCGAAGGCCTCGGCGAGCTGCAGCAACTCCTCTCGCAAGACTATCATGTCGGAATAGGCCTTCGTCAAATTTGGATTGCTAGCAACGGGTTCGAGCACGAAGCTTTCTAACTCACGGCGAAGCTGAAGGCTCGACTGTTCGAGTGAATGACCAATGGCCTGCATCTGGGGACCGCGCGGCCCGAGATCGCGTCCCGATGTCATCTCAGCCTTCAGGGCGGCGACGAGGTGCTGGACTCCGTTCTGGTCCAGGATGCTCGGCAAGACGTAGATATCTGCCATCGACGCCTCACGCCGCCTGGATGTCGAGAAGGAAGGCGTCAACCTCCTGCTTGACGCTCAGCGATTGTGTGGCGAGTTCGGCCGCCGCGCTCAGCACTTGTGTCGCTGCGCTGCCGGTCTCACCCGTCGAGGTCAGAACGCGCGCGACGTTGGCCGATACGTCCTGCGTGCCGCGCGCCGCTTCGCTGGCGTTGCGCGAGATCTCACCCGTCGCCGCCGTCTGCTCGACCACAGTCGAGGCGATCATGCCGGCGATCTCGTTGATCGATGCGATCGTCCGGCCGATCCCCTGGATGGCCTCCGTCGCACGGCCGGTCGCGCCCTGGATCGCGGCGATCTGACCACCGATCTCCTCAGTCGCACGCGCCGTCTGGCCGGCCAACTCCTTGACCTCGGCGGCGACGACTGCAAAGCCGCGCCCTGCGTCCCCCGCACGCGCGGCCTCGATCGTGGCGTTCAGCGCCAGAAGGTTGGTCTGACCTGCGATCGACGAAATCGTCGTCACGGCTGCGCCGATCTGCTCTGCTGCCGCCCCCAAATCGGCCATCGCCGCGCCAGTCGCTTCCGCCTCGTGCGCCGCGCTGGCGGCGACCTCGTTGGAGCGAACCACCTGTCGCTCAATCTCCTGAAGCGAGGAAACCATCTCCTCGGCGGCGGCCGCCACCGTCTGCACGTTGACCGAGGTCTCCTCCGCGGCTGCGCTTGAGGCCACGGCTTGGCTGTTGGTGTTATCGGCGACCTGGGTCATCGAGCGGGCAGTGGCATCGAGCTCGGTTGCAGCCGAGGTGACGATCTCCAGGGAACTCGCAACCTTCTGCTGGAAGGACTTGACCAGGGCGTCAACGCGATCGGCCCGGCGCTGCCGCGCCGACTGCTCGGCGACCTGTGCGGCCTCCAGTTCGGCCCGCGCGATGGCGTTCTGGCGGAACACCTCGACGGCCTGTGCCATCTCACCCATCTCATCGGTGGCCGCGCGCGAGGGTACGTCCACGTCATTGTCGCCGGAGGCTAGACGCTTCATGGCCGCGGTCATGCCGGCGATTGGCCTGATGATGCTGCGGGCCAAGAGGAAGGCCAGAACGCCGCCTACGACCAGAGCCAACCCAAGGAGGCTCATCTGGATGAGCCGAGCGCCCGCGACGGATGTTGCGGTGGCATCGGTGATCTCCTCGACCGCCACCTTGATCTTACCACGCACGCCAATGGCGGCTTGGTCGATGGCGTCCGTATGCGGCTTGATGCCCGTGTCGAAGGCCTTGTTCGAGGTCGCCATTGCCGCGACCGTGGCATGGAAGTTGGTCGCGTAGGCAGCGAGCGCGACCTCGACCGCCTTCATCTGCGTCTGGAACGGCGCGCTGCCATCGGCATTCCTGAGCGCCTTCATGGCCTTCTCGGCCTTCTCGACGTTCGTGGCGAATGTTGCCGGTCCCTTCGGATCAAACGTCGCCAGGAAGCGCCAGTTGGCGACGCGGACGAGCAGCATGGCGCTCTCGACGGTCTGAGCCCGGCTGAGCGTCGCCTCATCGGCTTGCGAGCGCACATCAGAGACCAACGTTGCGGTCGCACGGGTGAGGTCGTCACCGCCCGTGAAGAGCTTGTCCTTAGCTTCCTTCAAAGTCACGCCGGCAGCTGCCAGGCGCTCAAGCTCAGGCTTCATCGCTCTAGCATCATCATTGATGCCCATGTAAATCTTACGGCGCTCTTCCGAGATAGCCTCTCTGACTAATTTAGATCCGGCTTCCTCGATCTCGCGCCGGGCGGCTTCCATCGGCGCGACCTGCTCTGGCTTGGGCGCGAGCCGGTAATTTTCGGCATCTCCCTTAAGCTGTGCAGCAAGAATATTTACCGTATAAATATTGCGGGCAATAGCCTCATATTTGCCGCGCTCTTCATACTGATCGGTCACGCGGCCGAGCTGATAATGCGCAACCCCACCGAGAGCTGCAACGACGATCATAAGACCGCTGAAACCAGCGTAAAGTCGAGAGCGAATACCAAACTGCACGATCCGAACTCCGAAGGCAAAGGCCCAGTCTTTCACAGTTTCGTCTCGTATCCCTATTATTTCGTTAGCAGCCATTCGACTATTTCTGGTTGCCTGACGAAGTGCAGACCGGCGTCAGAAAACTCTCAATCCAAACGGATGTCTATGGGACATCGCCACAACTTTTGGTTAGATACCCATCCGCAGTCGTGGCCAGCAGCTTAGGCAGCCGGGCCGAAGGGTTGACTGACGTCCGCTTACGAGCGGACTTGGGGGAAGGCAGAAGGTCGTTGTTGGGTCGGCAGCAGGCAGTCCGCTTGGGGTGGAACGCTGCCGGTCCCGCGTTGCTCACTTGGCTGCGTGACCTATTGAGACTGCTGCGACGATGACAGCGAGCCTATGTGGCTCATAAGGGGCGTGGTTACCCAGGGTACGACAAACGAAATCTCTTTGTCGTACCCAAGCCTTCCCCCGGATTGCTTGCTGGCTTAAATCGCTAGAAATGGCCGGTGACGCGCGGCGGAGCAAACTGGTCGACCCCCCCCCAGCGGCGCCGCCGCTCACGCCTTCAGCGGGTCTCCTGGGCGATTTTAGCCCATACTACCCTCAGTCTGTGCACGATCGGCCTCTCCGAGGTGCAACCCACTGCTTCTCAGGACGGGAAGCAGGCCTTGGCCACGCGCAAGTAGTTGCCCCCGAGGATGCCGCTGGCCTCCTCGGGCGTGAACCGCACGAGCAGATGGGCTGCGAGATCAGGTAGGTCGGTGTAATCCGGCAGGGCGCTCGGACCGACCAGCCCCATCATGTCGGTTCCAATCCCGACATGGGCCGGCCCCACGATGTCTGCCATGCGGGCGACGCCCTCCGTCAGCGCCGCCAGGTCGGGAAACAGGCTCGTCGGCGGCCAGATGCCGATGACACCGCCCGTCCTCGCGACAATCCGGGCATGGTCCGGCGTGATGCGGCGCGTGCGTGGGGTGAGATTGGTCGTGAGCGAGGTGTGATTGGTCGTGAGCGAGGTGTGCGACAGGACGAGGGGCTTGCGCGCCACGTCGGCTGCCTGACGAACCAGATCCTCGGTGCCGTGTGCCACGTCCACGATCACGCCGAGCGCCTCGCAACGCCGGATCACCTCGGCACCGAAGGCCGTTAGGCCGCCGTGCACGGGCGGCTCGGTCTGGATGTCGCCGAGGGCGTTCACCCGATAGTGCGTGAGCTGCAGGTGGCGTAGAATAGCCTTTCGGTGGGCCACCTCCAGGCCACCGAGATCACCCTCGAGAAAATCGGCTCCCTCGGCCGCCACCACAACCATCGGTGCCTTGGCGCGCGCGGCCGCGAGATCAGCCGCCGTATGGACGATCCCCAAGCCCTGCTCGCGCAGGAGGGCGTGCAGGCGGACAAAGCCACGCTCGGCATAAGCTGCGAGCTCACCGGGCTCAGGATCGCGGAAAGCCTTGATCCGACCTTCGGGCGTGATCCGGTGCGTCGGGCTGTCGGAGACGATCGCGAGGCAGGCCACGGCCAACCCGCCGAGACGCATCGGTTCAGCGAGGGGCGTGAAGGGCGCGTGCCCTTCGTCCTGTCGCACACGGAGGATACGGCCAGCGTGGCTGTGGCAATCGATCGTCGGCCGCTCGGCGAGGAAGGAGGCAGCGTCGGTACGCTGTGCGTCGGTAATCCCTTCGGGCGCTGGTGCCTGCGCTGCGGCCCCGATCGGAAGGCACAGGAGGGAGGCCGCCGCGACGAGCCCTCGGCGGGACAGGCCGAATGGCGGCCTGTGTCCATGGTCGTGGATGGCCACCGCTTCGTCGAGCCGGTAGCGCCAGCCGCAGGGATCGTCCCGCAGGAGGCGGAATACCCCTCGCAGGATCAGCTCTCGCCCGTCGATGGGAAGCGGCGCGTCGGTATAGACCTCGACGCAGGTGGCGGGATCGCTCGGTAGGCACCCGTGGCAGCAGACGGGTTCGAACGTGAGGAGGCAGTAGCGTGTGTTGGTCGCCTCCCCAGCCGTGGCAGGCCAGCCGGCGATCATGACGGGGAGCCCGTCGTACCTGTCGACCGAGCCGTCGAAGAGCGCTGTCCACGACAGTCGCGGAGCCGCTGCTCCTGGTCCTGACGGGGAGCGCCAATCTGACTTGGCTCCTTGCGGGTCGGCGGAGGTGTTGAACGTCATAGGCTGGTGGTACCATTGGGCAGCAAGGAGAGCCGTTCAAGATCGGCTGAGTTCGGGGACCTCCCTGGTGCGGACGTAAATTCGCGTCTGTCGTACCCCTGGCTATGAAAGCCGGACGCGAACGAGCGCGTTGCTCATTAGCTGGACATAACTTTAGGCTGAGTTAGCCATAGAGAGAGCTGAAATCATTGTTTCAGAATGACTTAGCTGCAATTTGTGTCAGCGTTTCGGGACTATTTGTCAGCGTTTTGGTGAACTTTGACCCGCATTTTGTCACCGTTTCTGCGGCTTCTGCCTTCCGGAACGATGACTTGTCACCGTTTCCGGAGCTCACTGAGTGGGCGGTGTGATCCATACCGCGTTTCACACTCATGTGGTTGGCGAGTAGGTCCAGAAGGGTTTGGAAGGTACGTCGGCTGACACGGCGTCGGAAACGCATCCAGGGATCGTTTACTTAGCCCAAATGCGGCATGTTTTATGCTCTGGGTATCCTCAACCCGTGACATCGAACATGGCTATTTTTATCAAAGATGATATAATACTCCCAGCTAAAGTAAGATCATATGTCCAAGGACTGGCATCTTTCTCAGATAGCAAAAGAGCCGTCTCGTCGGAATTCGGCAAGGGCAATAAAATTGCCAAAATAGATAGAGTTACTGCTCAAATAAGAATATTCAGAACAACTAAAAGAGATAATCTAGATCGGGTATATTCAGCAACGCGGGTTGCGAGAGTTAACAGAGAATGGTTCGTCTATTTTACGAAGAGTACGATCAACGTCTATGATTTGAAGGTGCTTTTAGCAATATGTGCGGTCGGCGAGGGGCCTATCGCAAATTATTTACATTCAGTGTCTGGCTCTTCCGATTGGGAGGGGCTTGCTCGCGAAATTCAAGTTGGTGACATTCTCAAGTTCATCGACCGGAGGAACGATCCAGAAAACAGGGAGCGGTTATTCGCTAGTTTAGACCGGTTATGCGGTGTTTCGGTCGAATTGAAAAATTATGATCCGAAGCTCATTGATCCACAGGTTGATCAATTTAAAGCGCGGTACGAGCCTTGTCGCAGCCTCATAAAAATATTCGAGCGCGGGGGTGATGAATGGATAAACATAGGACTGTGTTGGACGATTTCCAAGGAGGCTTGGATTGACAATGATAACCCAAAGTATGCCCCTGTATCAATGCAAGAAGTTCACGCCTTGTCAAAAAATGACATTGCAATGCTATTGCTGGTCTTCTTCCGCAGCAATTTAGGTGTAGGCGCCGGCGCAGTCTATCGCTATGACGACATGGTTAGATTAGTTCGTGGAGAGGATGGCGATTTATCAAAAATTGATCCGACAAAAGGATCTACAGATAGTCGACATCATCGCCATACCGGAGCAGATCGACAATCGGTATATAGAATAAAGGCAGCCTTGGAATTAATTGATGCGCGGACAAATATGGAAATTTATAAAGATAGAAATTTTAGAAAATTCGTTGTTGTTAGACCGTAGTCAAGCGAGTTATGATCACCGGCCGGTCCGAGCAAGCAGCTTGCGAGCGGCCGCCAGTGGGCAAACTTAAAGCCTACAGAGGTATCTCGACAGCCGCTCCGTAAGCCGACGGGAGCGCCCACGTCGATTGGAATACCCGGCACGGAGTCGCCATCGTGCTGCTTCTTGTTGAACGGGTCGGCGGGACATCGGCGGGCGTGGACAGCAACGAGGCGGCCATCCGCCTCCTAGTGTCGGATATGCCAGCGGACTTCCTGACGCGCTTCGGCATCGCTGACGTCGACCGAGCTATTCGCCTCGCAACCGAGTGGGTGAGCCTATGAGCCCGACCCTGGGCAAGCGCATCGACGCCCTGGAGGCGGCCCGCACTGCCGCTCCAGTTCGGCTCACGCCCGAGGAGACGGCGGAGGCCGCCTGCCAGTACGAGGCGTACTTACCTGAGCCGATGGATCCAGATCCTCGGGCCACAGCGTACTGGGCGACGGTGACGCCCCATCGGATCGCCACAGACTACGACGCAATGCTGAAGGGTGCTCAAGCGCCATGGGAGTGACGTTCGAGGAGTTACGGACTCCGATGCGCGTCAAAAGGCGCATGCCTGCGCCGCGCGGTGGAACGCTACCGTCGGCCACAACCTGCTGAGTATCGTGCGACGAACAAAGGCCGAGCGCGAGAGTTCAAACCTCATCCGACAAGGCGGTGACATCGGGTCGGCACCATTAGATCCGGCCTCAGCGCGGCCAACATAAGATGTGGTAGGAGCCTGCTGGACATAACGCTTTCTGGCCGGCGACAAATTTATCTGCAGCAAAGAGGCATCCACAATGGCGAAGACCGACGATGGCGACGCGCAGAAGGTAGAAGGCGATGCCAACGAGAATGAACTGGCCGTCCGGATAGTAGTTCGCCAGGATGAAGACGACGATACGCCGGTTTTCGTGAGGATCAAGGCAAATTCGGAACAAACCGGCGTCGTAGTCGAGTTTCCATCAGATATTCAGATTAGTGGAATCATCGAGAAAAGTGCCGAAGAAGCCGCCAAAGCAGCGCCAGCCGACAACGAACTACCTATCGAGGGGAGGCTGCAGTCGCTCTCAGACCGGATGATCGTAGCGCTTCAACAGTGTGGTTTGTTAGCAGAGCAAATTGCCAACGCAGATTTCGCTATTGAAGCGACCATAGATTTTTCAACGGGTCAGATATTCGCAAGACATAAAGAATTACATAGCTTTACGAAACCGCCTCCTGAGGCGGCTAACTTGGCTTCTGATTTCCGAACAAACTTCCTCGAGGTACTCTCGAAACACGGTAAGATCAAAGACACAATAAAAGAACAAGCGGACGCAGGTAACCATAACGAAGCGGCGCGACTTGCTTTAAGCGATGAGGCCCATCATGCAATGATGTTTGGGCATGCAAGTGGTATTCTCGAGTCCATAACGCTCATTGATGTTGAATATTTAGATCAGGAGATCAAAAAAGATCTGCTGTTCCTCGTGGCGGCTTTGGGAGCGAAAGAAAGTCGTTACGATATTGCCGGCCCAGCAACTGAGGATCTTTTAGACAGTGATTATGAGATAGAGCCAGAAATCCGGAAAAGTCTCAAAAATGGTGCTGCGGTAGCTGCTCTGCACAAGGGTGAAAAAGAATACGCGATCTCGGTCTGGAAAGAATTGCTCGCTGATCCAACAGGTTTGGAGGCAGGAGAGCGCGGCTGGATATGGCGAAATTTATCCATGGCGCATGACGAAGGAAGCGCCTTCGCTATACAAGCTGCCGAGAATTCAATCGACGCTTTCCTTGAGGCCGGCCATAAGAATGACGCCCTGAAGAGCATTGCAAGATTATCAGATTTACAGGAACATAGTTCTCCCCGGGATGCTATCAATCAGTACGATAGAATGATGGAGATTATTTCGCAGAGAGGAGCGTTTGTCGACGAAATCAAGGCAAACGTTCTGCATAGGAAAGCCCGGAAGCTTATCGATATGACGATGTCGCGCGAAGCTCTGCCGATCGCGCAAGAGGCTATTGAATTGCGAAGAGGCATAGCTGGGGCAGAGGAGCATATGATAGCGTCCTTGCACCTCGCATCTATAGCAGCAACGAACTGCGGCGAAGAAGATCTTGCAATAGGACTACGGAATGAAGCTGCTGATCTAGTAAGAAGTACAAAATCAGTTCATTTTGATTTTGCCGAACGTGTCTCGGCTTTGATGAAAAATTTTAATGCTGCAGATGCTGCAGCTTTGGTCGCTGAAGCAGACAGATCTGGTAATCAGGAATGGATCGTAGGGGCAGGTGCTACCGCGATTATCTCCAATCCGGATCTGCCCCCGAAGGCTAAGCTGCGCGGTTTTGAGGCAGTTCTTCAAAAACTCAAGAATGTTGACGCTAAAGAGGAGGTGATGTTTCCCGTCAAGCTCGCCATCGGACAGTGCCTGCGTGATCTCGGAGAGTACCGTCGTGCCTATCCTTGGTACGAACAGCTGGTGGAGGTAAATCCACTCGATATGATAGCTTTTAACACGTTGATCGATACGCTCTGGAAATGCGGCGAATGGGGTTTGGCGGCTAATCATTTGCGAGACAGTATTAATAAATTTGGGGCGGCTCCCAACCGATTGTATGCTTATGGCCGTTCGCTTTTCGAAGCGGGAAATATGAATGGCGCAATTGGAGCGCTGACAAAATGCATGGCGTCCCCAGAAGTAGAGGACGGGGTCAAGACACTCGCACGAGATATGCGCGACAAGGCTTATGATCTTGGCGGTACGGTTGCGCCCGTAGCTCCTCTTCCGCCGAAGACTGGTCCGGTAGGATTATCAGAAGTTACATCGGCTATACAGGAATTCTCTGCCTTCGTATCCTCAGCTAAGCGAATGGAATTCTGGCATAAGTCTAAGACAACCCATAAACACGAGTGGATCACGAGACCGGAGTCGCGCGGGCAAACTCTATTTCATACTTATATGCAAGCGAAATTTGGAGCGAGGACGGAGGTCTTTGAGGAAATCGACACTGGTGCCGGTCGTCTAGATATTCTTCTGCGATTTGATGGTGGGTTATCCGTCATTGTCGAGTTGAAAATGTGTGGAGCGGGCTACACAGCAACATACGCTAAAAGCGGTGAAGGTCAGGTCCGTCACTATATGCAAAATAGAGGCATCCATACCGGATACCTCGTTGTTTTTGATGGACGATCACGTGATGCAGGCAAACCGATACTAGATCAATCCGATACTGGAAGTGATACGGTAATGGAAGTTCTGATTAATATAAGCCCAGTTGTTTCTGTTTGAGGATACGTCACAGGTAGTCGAGGGAAAAACCGCACTGTCGGCAGTCCATTGCATCTGGATGAACGAGGGCTTAGCCATAGACGTTCGGCAATGCAAAGCCGGCTGGCCAACCATGATCGCGTGCCTTGCTTCAGCGGAGCGGCACGAGAGCGCCTCTACTCGCCCGCATCCGTCTAGGTCCGGTCAAGGTGGATGCTCAGATGATGGGTTGCTATTTCGCGACCCGGCCACGGCGGCTACGGAACGAAGCGCCTGTCTGAGCCCACCGGTTGCCAGCCGTAGGGAGTATCCTCCGAAATCGGATCAGCTGCCTCGTCGGACTATCGCGCAGGCGGCAGTTGTGGATCCGCGCGAGGCGGCGGAACTCGTTCCGGATTTGGGGATCTGCCCAGCCCGCGCCGCCGACGCAGCGTCGCACTTCGTCGTAGAACAGTCCTGTGGAACGGCCTGGTGTCAGCCGCCGGATGTCAGCAATCAGGCTATCCAGAGCGTAGTAGTACATCGGCATAGCATCGGTCCGCGATCGTTGGAGATAGGCCTGAAATAGGACCTCGTGACGCATCCGGCGAAGGCCGCCTTGTGAGCTGGCCGGTTGAGGCTGAGGTCATAGGAGTAATCCTAGGACCTTGAGCATGACCAAGGCGGGTATCGAACTGGTGAGAGCTGAGCGGCGTCGACGCTGGACGCGGGCGGAGAAGGAGCGGTTGGTCGCCGCTTCGTTTGAACCGGGTGTGTCGACCTCGGATGTCGCCCGCCGGGCCGGTCTCCACGTCGGTCAGCTGTTCCGCTGGCGCAAGTTGCTGTGCGAGCGTGTCGGCGCTCCCACGCCAGCGCTGGTCCCCGTCGTGATCACTCCCACGTCCGCCGCGATAACGGTCGAGCCTATCACCTGGGCTATGGCGGCGGCTTCTATAACCGGACCATCGCGTCCAGGCCAACGAAGCCGCTGGTCATCGGCGTCGGCTTCGACCTCGCGCGGCTGCCGACGGTTTACCCGCAGGCGCACGACGTTCCTATGGACATCATCGTTACAGAAGACGGGGTCTGGCCAGACACAGGACGATCCATGGCGCGCGCAGCTGTGCGATTGGCGGCTGCGCGGACGATCCCCGATTTCCGCTCGCGCAATAGGGCGTTCAGAGCGGACAAAGCCACGCTCGGCATAAGCGGCGAGCTGAGTGGCCTAAGGAGCGCGAGAGGCGTTGATCTGACCTTGAGGTGTGATCCGACGCGTCGGGCTGTGAGTGACGATCGCGAAGCAGGTCGACTTGAACAAGCACAGCCAGTGCCGTGCGTCCGGGATTTGTCTGGCTTTCCGGAAAGGTCACTTGCGTGTTTGACGACTGCCCCGAAGCGCTGCTACGAAGCTTCGTATCGGGGCAGCGAAAAGCTCAATAATTGCAATGTGCTCGGGGGCATGGCGGCGAATCCCCCCCTCTCCGCCAAGCCGTGGTTGTTGACACAAATGGAAGCGCCGGCCCGGGCCAGTCGCTCGGCCACGGCGCCGCCGATCCCGGTGGCCGCCCCCGTCACGATGACGGAGGCCCCGGTAAGGGATCGATCGATGACGCTCACGATGCCGCTCCCGTTTCGGTGCCGAACACCCGGCTGCAGTACGTCGTCAGCTGATCTGGTCGGTCTGCCCGCCCGCGGAAGGCGATGTGGCCGTCCGGGCGCACCAGCACCAGTGATGGCCGTCCGACGAGCCCGTAGGCGGCGTGCGCCTTGCGGTCGAGGTCCGACAGCACGGGTGCGTCGCCGGCCACGCACAGCGGTCCGGCCAGCACGAGGCGCGGCCGTACGGTCTTCCACGGGGCTATCGCCTCGATGGCAGCCCGCAGCGATGGAACTGCATCCGGCGAATGCCCGTCGAAGCACAGCAGCGCCCAGCCCGTCGTATGCCCATCCGGGTTGTACAGGTACGGAAACAGCGACGTCGTCCGCCCCGCACACACCACCTCGGCCTCCGGGGCGCGCTCGCCCGACCGCGCCCCGCGCCCGGTCAGCCGGTCCCCAGGCCCGTGAGATGATCCTCGTTCAATGGGCTCTTCGGGTAGCTGACGGCCAACTGCTGCAAGTCGTCCGTGCCCTGCATCACCGAGCCGATGCCCGGCAGCGCCTTGGCGACGAGGCTCAGCGCCGCGTCGGTGACCGGCCCGCGGTAGACCGTGCGGTCGAACCCCTTGGCCTGCTGCGCGCTGAGCCGGGCGTGCTCGGCACCGCGCTCGTCGCTGTACGAGTTCAGGACCGCCGGGCCGGCCTCGCCGCGCAGGGTCATGGCGAGCCGCCATGCGACCTCGACCGCGTCGTGCAGCCCGGCGTTCATGCCTTGCCCGCCGATGGGCAGGGACAGGTGCCCGGCGTCACCGGCCAGGAACACCCGACCCTTGGCGTATGTCGAGGTGACGCCATACTGGAAGCGGCTGTGGGTGAGCCACTGCGGGTCGGAGAGCGTCAAAGTCTCGTCGCCGGTGACTTCCCGGGCGACTTCCTGGATCTCGTCGAGGGTCGGATCGCGGTCGGGCACGCCGGCATCGTCGGCCAGGAAGAACAGCCTGTGGTAGCCGCCCCAGACCGGCATCACGCCGCAGAAGCCGCGCTCGTAGTAGAAGAACCAGAGCTGGTCGGGCTCGCCCGAGCGTCGCCAGGACAGCTTCGCGTCCACTTGCCGATTCATGCGGCGCGGGAGCTTCGTCGTCTCGAAGTCCAGTCCGAGCAGCGGGCGTACCGTGCTCTTGGCACCGTCGGCAGCTACGAGGTAGCGGCATCGACGCGTCTCCAACGGACCATCCTCGCCTCGCCGGAAGGTGAGGGTGACGCCCGTGTCGTCCTGGGTGACATCGACCACCTCGCAGCCGCGCTCGATCCGACCGCCGCGGTTCTCGAAGATGTCGATCAGCGTGGTCTCGATGACGTCCTGCCCGCTGTAGAGCACCTGCCGATAGGGACTCGCGACATCGTCGATGACGATGGGGGTGGTGGCGGTTCCGTTGACAAAGAAGTTGACGGTGTGGATGGCATAGGCCTGCTCGGCAAGCACGTCCCGTAGCCCGACGCTCGCCAATAACTCCTGCGGCCGGGCCCACAGGTTGTTGGCCCGAGAGTAGGCCATCTTCTCGGTGCGCATCTCTAGGATCATGCACTCGACACCGTGATGGCGCAGGGCGCAGGCGGTCGTCAAACCGACCGGGCCGGCCCCGACGACGATGACCTCAGCGTCGTACGGGATACCTCCAGAATTGAGTGATGCGATCTCGTAGGCGGTGTTCGACATGGCAAGCTCGACTTTTGAGGTGAGGGACCAGCGCTCAATGCTATATGCGAGGTGAGCACGATCCGGTTGTATAATCGACAACATATTGTCATTTTGTCTCCTCGGAACGATCCTCGCGGCAGTGGGGTTCCAGCGCATCCAACAGATTCAGCTTCACTGAGCTTGCTGTGCGCGGAGGCGCAGAGCGTGCAGCAATAGCGCCACCCGCCCCCCCCTCGTATCGACAGCATGATGTCGTATTGACTTGCCATTGGCGTTGGCGGATGCTGGTCTGATGAGACGATCCAGTCCAAACGGTATGCGCGCCGCCCGCCTCACGCAGGCTTTGTCGAGCCTCGTCCTGGAGGTATTTCGATTGAACGGCGACCTGTTGACGGCCGGCGACGCCTTGGTCGGCGACCTCGGGCTCAGCAGCGCGCGCTGGCAGGTGTTGGGTGCGGTCGCCCTGTCGCCGGTGCCACTGCCAGTGGCCCACGTCGCCCGCAACATGGGACTCTCCCGGCAAGCGGTGCAGCGGGTCGTCAACGAGATGTGCGCCGATGGTCTCGTACGTCTTGATCCCAATCCGCACCACCGCCGCGCTGGCCTCGTGGCGCTGACAGAGCGGGGACAGGCAGCCTACGCCACCGCCATGCGGCGTCAGGCCCGCTGGGCGACGTGGGTCACGGACGGGCTCGACCCCGAGGATATCGAGGCGGCCGCCCACACCCTGCGCGCGCTGCAGCAGCGCCTCGATAGTATGGCGGGTCATACCGAACACGCCGCATCCGACCAGATCCGCGTCACGGAGGAAGCCGAGTCATGATCAAGTTTGTCGAGATGGATGCTGCGGTCTCGGTCGGCGATCAACTGAAGGAGGACGACGGCAATCCCGTCGTTCTGATCAACACGTTCACCGTGCCCCCCGAGGACACGGACGCGCTGCTGGCGGCTTGGGGTCGGGACGCGGCGGTGATGAAGTGCCAGCCGGGCTTTATCTCGACCCAGCTGCACCGCGGCATCGCGGGAAGCCACGTCTTCCTGAACTACGCGGTGTGGCAGTCTGTCGGGCACTTCCGCGCTGCGTTCGGAAATCCGGAATTTCAGGCCGAGTTAGGCAACTATCCCGCAAGCGCGACCGCCAGCCCGCACCTGTTCCGCAAGATGGAGGTCCCCGGTATCTGCACCGCATGATCCTTTGGGATGCCCCGTAGCATCGCAAGGCCGGGAGATGCGGATGTACTGGGTTTCGACAGGCATCGCGGCACTGGCCGCGCTCGGGATCATCGCCATCGGCCTTTTATCTGTCAGATCCTAGGGCTGCGATGCACAGCTTTGGCCTACCGCTGCCCGAGGCGGGGGTGAACGTCGCGTGGTGGCTGCGCCTTAAAGGCGTGCGCGACGTCGTCTCCGGGTTGGTGGTGCTGTCCTTGATGGTGTCGGGTGAGCCACGACTTCTTGGCGTCGTCCTTCTGATCGAGGCGATGATCCCCGCAGGCGACATGGCGCTGATCCTGGCCGCACGTAATTCAGCCGGTTGCGCACTGAGCATTCACGGGACGACGGCGCTGCTGATGGTCGCGGCGGCCACTCCCTTGATCGCGGGCCTTAGGTGACGGTCCGGCTCGCGCCTCAGGCGCACTCTATCCACGTTCCCTTGTCTGCTTTTCTGCATTCTCTTCCAAAAAGCCGACTGTCGCCTTTCCACCCTGAGCGGCGCCCCCGCAACCGACCCCGATGACACGCCGCAGTTCGACAACTGCGGAGCCAAAAGCAGACGGGCTCTCACGGCTTCGTTTTGATGCTGCCGTGCTCGTGGTTGGCCGCCTCAATCGCCGCACTGTTGTGGAGCGCCCAGGCGCAGAGCGCCTCGAAGGGCTGGCGTAGCGAATGTCCGAGTGGGGTGATCGCATACTCGACGCCGATGGGTGCGGTCGGAAGCACCGTCCGGGTCACCAGGCCGTTGCGCTCCAGCCTTTTCAACGCGTCCGCCAACGCCTTGTGCGTGATGCCATCAAGCCGCCGCTTGATGGCGTTGAACCGTGACGGCCGTGGGCAAAGCACCGTGAGGATCAAGATCGTCCACTTGTCGGCAATCTTGTCCAACACCGGGCGGACCCGCGCCATGTTGGCGAGCGCGCACTCCGATGCGGCATCGAGATCGGTATCGTCGGCCATATCTAGGCTACCCTAGGTGCGTTCTTGATAGCAGATATACGCTCTGTATCTCCTGAGGCATCGCGTTTGGAGGGATGCTCAGATGGCTCGCATGGTGGACAAGGTTGCTCTCGTGGTCGGCGGGGCGAAGGGTATCGGCTTTGCTATCGCCGAGCGGTTGGCGATCGAGGGCGCGTCGGTCGTCCTCACCGGACGGCGCGCCGAGGACGTCGAAGTAGCCGCTGCGAGGATCGGACGCGACGCGCAGGGTCTCGTGGCAGATGCAGCCCTTCAGGAGGACTTGCAACGCGTCGTGGCCGCAGTGATGGAGAGGTATGGTCGGATCGACGCGCTGGTCCTCAACGCAGGCATCTCGGAACCGGCGACCCTGCGCGACGGGACGCCCGAGCATTTCGACCGACACTTTGCGGTCAACGTCCGTGGGGCTGTCTTCGGGTTGCAGGCGGCGCTCAGCGCGATGGGGCGGGGCGCGGCGGTGGTGCTGGTCGGTTCGATCGCCGACGTCATGGGGGTGACGCCCTACGGAACTTACGCCGCCACGAAAGCGGCCCTGCGCTCCTACGCGCGCACGTGGACAGCGGAACTGGCCCCACAGGGCATCCGCGTGAACGTGGTCGCCCCCGGTCCGACCGACACCGCCATGATGGCGAGCGTGCCGGAGGAGGGGCGGGCCGCGCTGATCGCCCCGATCCCGCTCGGCCGCATGGCGCGTCCTGAGGAAGTGGCTGCAGCCACACTGTTCCTACTGAGCGACGAGGCGAGCTTTGTCGCGGGGGCCGAACTGTGCGTCGATGGTGGAATGCGCCAAATCTAATTTCGCTACGTCGATTTCGGCATGTCCGCTTCGGAGGGTTTTCATCCCCGAAGCAGACCGGCGGAAAACCACCCATCTGAGACGCTCGGAGGTTATCGGCGCCAGCAGGGCATGGCCGAAAGAGGAACGACCGCTTTGGAGAAGGCTGGCCAGAGAAGCGGACGGCCTCTTATCGACCCAATGCAGTCGTTCACGCGTGGCCGTGCAGCTCTCGGAAGCGGACCTATGTTCCTCCACATCTCTGGCGGTGATGCTCCTAATTCTACCGTTCAGAAGACTGACGCAGCCTTCGTAGCGGCTTAGCCTTTCGGTCCAAGCTGCTCCAGATGCAGACCTTCAGACTCTCTCATCGGAACGACAGATGGAAGATGCAAGGCCGACCGATGCTCCCTGAGCAGCACGAAAGCTGAATGGATCAAACGCCGCAGAAATCGGTTCTTCTGCCGCTGGCAGCCGAGCTCATTTCGCCATTGCCGACCTGGCAGCCTGGATCCTCGCCTTCACAGCTTCGAGGTTAAAGCTCGCACCCTTTTGCATCGGCGGGAACTCAACGGCCGTCATGGCCAGCTTCTCCACCTCTTGCTGAACGAAAACGTAGCGCCAGAACTCGTACAGGAACCAGCTCATGTAGTTCTGCGCCCCGGTTTTCGTCCCATCGTCCGGCCAGCCCGTGCGCTCGAAGGGATCGAGCCGCAAGTTTGTAATGTAGGGGATGTCGGGCTTGGACTTGTCCCCCACCCATCCGCGGGGCTGGTCGATGAAGCGGTACTTGTAGTCGCCGATCCGGACAGCCCCCAGTTCGCTCTCGCCGAAATACCAGACTTCGTTACGCTTGGACGGGCCCTTGCCGGTGAGCATGTCCAGCTGGTTGTAGCCGTCCAGATGCACCTTGTAGGTCCGGTCGCCGATCTGCTTGCCCTTCTTCAGCTCCTCAACGATGTTTGGGTCACCCGCTGCCGCTACAAGCGTCGCGAACCAGTCGAGACCGGATATGACGCCATTCTCGACCTTGCCGGCTGGCACCTTGCCAGGCCAGCGGATCAGAGCGGGCGCGCGAAAGCCACCTTCCATGACCGTACCCTTGGACTGCGCGAACGGTGTCTGACCGCCGTCAGGCCAGGTGAAGACCTCCGTACCGTTGTCCGTCGTGAAAACCACGATGGTGTTGTTGTCGATCCCAAGATCCGTCAGCTTCTTCATCACCGCGCCCACGACGTCGTCGAGCTGCGCCATGCCGGCTTCCTGGATGCTCCAGCCGTTCTGGGAGTTGCGCATACCCTGGTACTTCGGTGACAGGTGTGTGGTGACGTGCATACGCGTTGGGTTGAGCCAGACGAAGAACGGCTTGCCGTCGGCCATAGCTTTGTCGATGAACCCGAGGGCTAGGTCACGGATCTCTTCGTCCACGGTCTCCATCCGCTTTGGGTAGAGCGTTCCGGCATCCTCGATCCGCTGCTTGCCGACCCTGCCCCAGCGCGGGTCTTCGGTAGGATCATCGACGTTCGTCGCCCACGAGTGGATCATGTTGCGCGGGCCAACCCTGTTCAGCAGGTCCTGCGGGTAAGCGGGGTGGGCCGGGTCTTCCATAGCGTCGAGGTGGTAAAGATAGCCGAAGAATTCATCGAAGCCGTGCACCGTCGGCAGGAACTCGTTCTTGTCGCCGAGATGGTTCTTGCCGAACTGGCCAGTGGTGTAGCCCATGCCTTTCAGCGCCGTGGCGATGGTCACAGCCTCTGCCGGAATGCCGATGGAGGCACCAGCTTGGCCGACTGTGGTCATGCCGGTGCGGATAGGCAGCTCGCCTGTGATGAAGGCCGCACGGCCCGCCGTGCAGCTCGCCTCCGCGTAATAGTCGGTAAACAACATGCCCTCGGCGGCGATCCGGTCGAGGTGAGGTGTCCGTCCGGCCATCATGCCGCGGTGATAGGCGCCAATGTTCCAGATTCCGATGTCGTCGCCCATGATGACGAGGATGTTCGGCCTTCGCTCAGACGCTGGTTGCTGCTGGGGTTGTGATTGGGCCTGTGCGGATGTGGTTGAGGCAGCCGAGACCAGCGCGGCTGTGGCGAGGGCCGATGTCCCGGTGAGAAGCATGTTGCGGCGGTTCAGGCCTCCGTCGACGTGCAGATCGGCCGGATTTCTCTCGCGGACATGGTCAGAATTCATGGATGCCCCCTCTCTCGCGCGATGCACCGGAAGCCGATGTGGCTAGTGGAGCTGTCGACCGGCTGCGGATGGCGTGCGGCTGGCCGGTAGCGTCGGCAGTAGTTCGGCGCGCACAGGTGCGAGCCACCCTTGACCACGCGGCGGGGCATGCGGATCGCAGGCTGGCTGGGGTCGTAGCTCCTGTCCTCGCGCCCGCCCCGAGGGTTCTCAGGGACGCAGCAAGTCTTCACGGCGTCTTCGGAGTGTCGCGGCGCGAAGAAGTCGGCCGTCCACTCCCAGACATTGCCGATCATGTCGTGCAGCCCGTAGCCGTTCGGCGGGAAGGCGGTGACCGGCGAGGTTCTCTCGTAGCCGTCCTCCGCGCGGTTCTCGTGTGGGAAGTCGCCTTGCCAAGTGTTGGCCATGTGGCGCCCACCCGGTGTGAGTTCGTCCCCCCAGGCGAACTCCGCCCCGTCAAGGCCGCCGCGCGCGGCATACTCCCATTCGGCCTCGGTCGGGCGGTCCTTGCCGGCCCAGGCGGCATAAGACCCGGCATCCGCGTAGGCGAGGTGGCCGACCGGGTGCTCGTCGAGGCCGGCGATGGAGGAGCCTGGCCCGTAGGGCCGGCGCCAGGGCACGCCGAACTTGAAGCGCCACCAAGCGCCCCCACCCCGCAGGTCGACGGGTCCCTTCGGCGGCTTGAACACCAGCGAGCCGGCCTGCAACATGTGCGGCAGCGCGCCGGGATAGTCTTTCGGATCAGGTTTTCGTTCGGCCAAGGTCACGTAGCCGGTAGCCCGTACGAAAGCGCGGAACTGGGCGTTCGTGACTGGGGTACGATCGATCCAGAAGCCGTCGACGGTGACCCGGTGGACCGGAGCCTCTTCTGGGTAATGCCGATCCGAGCCCATCCGGAAGGTGCCGCCCGGCACAAAGACCATGCCCAGCGATGCATCCGACGACACCGTTCGCCGACAGAGAAAAGAAGCGCCTGACATCGCGCGCTCCTAGACGCGGGTCAACGAGAATGCCTGCTCAGGATCGCAGCGCAGCAGGGTAGCAAGTCTGCGCATGGCAGCTTGATTGAATGGGACAGCAGTCCGGACTCGGCCCGGAAGCGTGCTCGATTTATGCCGTTCCGATTGGACTTGCCTCGCCGATTCGTCCCGTTGAGTTGCATGCTAACAATAGTGTTGCATTAACTGTTGCAAGACCACCAAGATCCGTGGGAAAAGGTTGGGACGCATGGCAGGTTTGCCGCAGGCAAAGTCTTGCGGAGTTTTTATCATGTCGAGAACCTGGCGAACACTGGCGACGGCGACCGTCTGCGCAGCGGGGCTACGGGCCTCCCCCGGCGCGAGGGCGGCCAAGTCGGCCCATGGCGTCTATCGGCTCGGATTTCGCGGCCCGCTCGCGGGAGCAACACCCCCGCTAGGCTTCTACTTCGAGTCCGATACCTTTTTCTGTCGAGGCGACTTAGAAGCTGGTGACCCTGCGCCGGAACGCCCTCGTTCGTAACCAGAGTCCGTTTTGATTCTGGTCCTGGCGGGGCCGGGCTGCGAACTCATTCGGGGTAAAGCCGCCTGACCTGACCGGTATTTTGGACCGGGCCGAGTGAGAGGCTCCTGCATGGCCGCGGTCATGGGTAGCGGGAAGGCGAGATCCGGGTAGCTGACGGGCGCGGGCGGCCGATAGTCCAGCGACGAATGCGGTCGGACGCGATTGTAGGTGGTTTGCCACAGCCCGACCTCGATCTGCGCCTCCTGCAGCGAGTAGAAGATCTCCTAGCGTAGGCACTCGTCACGAAGCCTGCCGTTGAAGCTCTCGCAGTACCCGTTCTCCCACGGGAATCCTGGCGCGATGTACTGGATCTGCGAGCCGGCCTTGGTGACCCACCTGCGCAGCGGCTTCGAGATCATCTCTGGGCCATTGTCGCAGCGGATGTGCTCCGGGAGGCCGTGCAGGCACATGGCGTCGGCCAGCGCCTCGATCACGCCGACGCTGTTGATGCGCCGCGCCACCTTCAGCGCAAGGGACGCCCGGCTAAGCTCGTCGATCCGCGTCAGGATGCGCTGGCTCCGGCCGTCGTGCGTTTGAGCCTGCACGAAGTCGAAGCTCCAGACGTGATTGCGGTAAAGCGGCCGCAGCCGCACGCACGAGCCGTCGTTGAACCAGAGCCGGCTGCGCGGGCGGTGCTTCCGGGGGACCTTGAGCCCCTCACGACACCAGATGCGCTGGACCCAATCCTTGCCGACCCGCCAGCCGTCTGGTCTCAACAGCGCGGTGACGCGGCGGTAGCCGTAGCGCCCGTACTCGGACGCCAGGGCGATGATGGCGCGGGTCAGCTCATCCTCGTCGGCCAACACGGTGGGCACGTAGCGTTGCCTGCCGCGGTGCTGACCGACGATCCGGCAGGCGTGACGTTCCGAGAGGCCGAATTTCTCCTGGATCGCCGCCACTGCCTGCCGACGTCGCTCGGGGGCTACAAATTTCCCGAGGCGACGTCCGCCAGCACCTGCTTTTCCAGGGACAGGTCCGCCACAAGCCGCCGCAACCAAGCGTTCTCGCGCTTCAGATCCTTCATCTTCCGCGCCTAGTCGACCTGCAAGCCGCCGTACTCCTTGCGCCAGCGATAGTAGCTCTGCTCGGAGATCTCCGCCTCCTTGCACGCCAACGCCAAACTCTCGACCTGGGCTGTCTGCACCTCGATCTGGCGCAACGTCAGCACGACCTGCTCCGCGCTCGTCTTCTGACCTCGCTTCGTGTCCCAGCTCCTTCGGTCCTGGCTGATCCTCTCCATCAGCCCGGTCCAAAGCCAGGCGGTCAGGCTACGGACCGACATGGATCAGGACGCCGTCCTCGAACACCACGTCCGCGCCGGTGCGGTAGACGTGGCCGCCGCTGTCGGGATCCCAGGCGACGACCCACCGGGGCCCCGTCACCAGGGTGGCGCCGGCGCTCTTGTCCGCAGCATCCTTGTCCGCAGCTTCGTCGTGCATCGATACCCTCGCTCTTGCGCCGACGAGGCGGGCAAGATCGGTGCCCGATCGGGCCGGCATCGCGGCGCAGCGCGGCCCGAGTTTCGCATCGCGCGGGCCACTGTCGTCAGCGGCAGGCCCGCGCGTCGGTTCCGCAGGAGGCGGCATGCATCATCGCGGCACCACCGGACCCGCGCGCATCCTGGTCATCAACCCGAACGCATCCCGGGCGGTGACGGCCGCCATCGACGCGGCGCTGACGCCGCTGCGCCTGGCCGGCGGCCCCGTCATCGCGGTGACGGACCTGCCCGAGGGGCCGGCGGGCATCGCGACCCAGCAGGACGCGGATTCCGTGGTGATGCCGCTGGCCCGGCGCATCGCGGAGGATCCGGCGGACGCCTTCGTCATCGCCTGCTTCAGCGACCCCGGCCTGCATACGGCCCGCGAGGTCGCCGGCGGCAGGCCCGTGATGGGGATCGCCGAGTGGGGCCTCCTCCGGTCGCTCACCCTCGGCGAGCGCTTCGGCATCGTCGCCCTCTCGGAGGGCAGCGTGCGGCGCCAGCGCCGGATGGTCCGCCAGATGGGCCTCGGCGAACGCTATGCCGGCAGCCGGCCCGTGGAGGCCCGGGCCGACGAGACGGCGGGGGAGGCGATCCGCGACCGCCTGATCGCGGCGGCCCGGACCCTGGTCGCGCGCGACGGCGCCGACGTCATCGTGCTCGGCTGCGCCGGCATGGCGCTGCACCGGGCCGCCGTCGAGCGGGCGGTCGGGTGTCCGGTCGTCGAGCCCTGCCAGCAGGCGGTGGCGGCGGCCCTCGGGGCGGTCCTGCTCCGGGCGGACCTGTAGGGAGACACCGGCGATGCACTACGACCTGCTGATCCGCGGCGGCACCTGCGTGACGCCCTGGGGCACCGAGGCGATCGATCTCGGCATCCGCGACGGGCGCATCGCGGTCCTCGCGACCCCGGCCGGCGCGACCGCGGAGGCGGTGATCGACGCCGCGGGCCTGCACGTCCTGCCCGGCCTGATCGACAGCCACGTCCACCTGCGCGACCCCGGCGACCCGGCGGTGGAGACGATCGAGACCGGCACGCGGGCCGCGGTGCTGGGCGGGATCGCCACCCTGTTCGACATGCCCAACACCGTCCCGCCGATTGCCGATACCGAGCGCCTCGCGTGGAAGCGCGACTACGTTGCGGGCCGGAGCTGGTGCGACATCGGCCTCTACGTGGCCGGCACGAAGGCCAATATCGACGCGCTCGCCGCGCTGGAGCGCGCGCCGGGCGTCTGCGCCGTCAAGGTCTTCGCCGGCAGCTCCACGGCGGCGCTGATGATCGAGGACGACGCGCATCTCGAACGCGCCATGCGCGCCGGCCACCGGCGCATGGCCTTCCACAGCGAGGACGAGGACCGGCTCCAGGCCCGCAAGCCGCTGTTCAGCCGGGGCCAGCCGTACCGGACCCACATGGAATGGCGCGACCCGGAATGCGCCTTCCTGGGCACGCGCCGCCTCATGGCGCTGGCGCGGAAGACCGGCCGGGCGACCCATATCCTGCACGTCTCCACCGCCGAGGAACTCGCCTACCTGCGCGATTTCCGCGACGTCGCCCCCGTGGAGGTGCTGGTCAATCA